>JANOSN010000571.1:0-14927 GCA_031415895.1 Polaromonas sp.
ACCACAGCGGCTGGCCTTGCCAAGGGGTCCACGGCGCGGCTACAGACCACGCCTGCAGCACACCAGCCATGCAGGCAGCCAGACCCTTCACCCAACCATTGGCGAAATGTCTGCGCGCAATGAGAACTTGCCAACGGCTCATACCGGCTCCTGACCTGCTAGCGCCAAGACCTGCGCTATCAAAGCATCGCTCAGAAAATAGTTTTGCGCTTTAAGCTCTAGCAACACCGGGTGCAAGGCATTAACAAACCCACGCTCATGCGCCCGCAGCAGTAGCCCCACCAAGCCGGTAAAGTTGAGCTTTTGCGCTGCTGCCTCCAGCCGCCCTGCTTGGTCGTCCACCACCAGCAAGCTGCCAGGGTGCTTAAGGCAAAGCCGGATGCTACTGAGTTCGCCCGCTTCCAGTGTGGCGCTGATAGGCTCGAACTCGGCTCCTAGGTCACTTTGCACCTGTAGCCACTGTGCTAGCGCCGATTGAATGTCGGTTTGGCCTGCAAACGCGGTGATGGGCTGCGCTTGCAACTCGTCCATCACCATCTGGGTAATCCACACGGTTTTAAATAGTTGCGCCAGCAGGCCAAGTCGGCCCATGCGCGACAGGGCGATGATGGGCCCAGCATCGGCAATCACCACCTGCATTTAAACGACCCTGCGCAGTACGTCCAGATCGTGCGCCACATCAGACTGCGTGACCCGCACGATGGGAATTTGCATAGCGGCTAGCAGCGTCATCATCTGCGTTTTGGTCTTATCCGCCATACGCGCCGCGAAACCCAGCGACACCGTGCCCTGCTTAAACAAACTCACCGCCAGCGCCACTTTAACGCTACCGACGTCAGGCAGCCCAAGCTGGCCTAAATCTACCAGCAGGGCCTGTGGCGTGTCGCGGTTAGTCACCACCACCACGTCCTGCGCGGCTTGGCGCAATGCCACGCTGGGGTTGCTTTTTAACTCTCGCACGCTCACGGTTTGCATAATGAACCCCCAAGTAATAGGAACTTACTGTAGGAACCTATTGTAGGCGCAAAGGTTTTAGCAGTCAACATTCAACCAACGCTTAGGCAGCACCAGCGGGGGATACTTTGAACCATTTGACTGCGCCGCCCTTGGTGTGCAGCACGGTAAAGCTGAGGTTAGACAGCACAAAACGCTCGTTGCGTTTGGGCACGTGGCCCATTTCGTGGGCGATCAGGCCGCCGATGGTGTCCAGGTCTTCACCATCACGGGCTTTGAGGGTCACGCCAAAGGCTTCTTCCACGCGCTCAATCGACGTGTCGCCGCTGACGCGGTAGGTTTTGTCGGCCAGGGCGTAGATGTCGCCTTCGTCTTCGCCTACGTCGTCAAACTCGTCTTCAATCTCGCCCACGATTTGCTCTAGCACGTCTTCAATGGTGATCAGGCCTGCAGTGCGGCCAAACTCGTCGATGACGATGGCCAAGTGGTTGCGGTTGCCTCTGAACTCGCGCAGCAAATCATTCAGGCCCTTGCTCTCGGGCACAAACACGGCGGGGCGCAGCAGGGCACGCAAATTGAGCTCAGGCGCGCGCTGCAGCTTCAGGAGGTCTTTGGCCATCAAAATGCCGATGACATTTTCGCGGTCTTTCTCATACACCGGAAAACGCGAGTGCGCGGTGTCAATCACCAAGTGCAGCAGCTCGTCGTAGGGCGCGTCGATATCGATCAGGTCCATGCGCGGCGCGGCTACCATCACGTCGCCTGCGGTCATGTCGGCCATGCGGATCACGCCCTCTAGCATGGCACGGCTTTCGGCGTTGATGATGTGGTTGTCCTCGGCCTCGGCCAGCGTTTCGATCAGCTCGTCTTTGCTGTCGGGGCCGGGGTGGATAAATTCAGCCAGCTTTTGCAAAAAGCCGCGTTTATCAACATGCTTGGGTGGGGCGTAGCCGTGGGCTACGGCTTTGGACGTGGTGGGCGCTAGGGCCTTGGACGTGGTTGTTGAGCTGAGCGGCACGCTGCCGCTGGAATGGGGGTCTGACACAGGAGGGGACAAGAGTTAAACAGCCCTCTAGGATAGCCGATTTATGTGATGGCGGCTAATGTGGGCACTCTATACGCTGTCACTGAGCACCGTGAATCTATGTAGTCATTGCGGCAGCTATTCCGCCGATTTGTGTCGCCCTTCGCGCACGCCGCAGCGAATCTCTTGCAAGCTGGACAAAAACTCCCAAAACTTCTTGGCCTGCACTTTGAGCTGAAAATCCACCTCGCCCACACGGTCTTCTACAGCTTCGGTCATGCGGGTGTCTAGCGTGGCGGGGGGCAGTTTTAAGTAAGCTTCGCTCTCTGAGCCATCGCGCTGTACTGTGGCACCTGCGTTGCGCGCTATTTTTAGCATAGCGGTGTTTTCAGTCAGGGCGTGAATAAACATTAAATCTATACCTTTGTTGCGGGCGTGGGTGATGGCGCGGTCAAACAGCTGTGTGCCATAGCCTTTGCTGCGCGCCTCGGCTAACACGGATACGCCAAACTCGGCGCAGTTTTGGGTTTTGGGGTCGTTGGAGAAGGCCAGGTGCGCCACCGCAATGAGCTTGAGTTGGCGGTTGTAGATGCCATAAATATCGTCGCGCTCAAAGCTTAAGTTGTCTACATAACTACGAATCTGCGGCTCTTGCGCGGCGTAGCCAAAGCGCAGATAGCGGTCTTCGCTGCTCAAAGCCAGCAGATGGCGAATGATGCCTGGGCGGTGTCTGGTGCTCAGGGCGCGGATGGGCACTAGCAGGGGCTGCTCGCGTTTAGCCTCGCTGGGCTGGCCGGTGTAGCTGGGCGGAGCGCGAAAGAACTCCACCCCAGCGTCTAAGGTGGCTTGGATCAGTGCTTTTGAATCAACCATACCTTCAATGTAAGGGTAAACCCGTTAGTTTCAATGATTATCTTAGAGTTTACAGTTTAGAGATGTTTTAAGATGTTTTTACCTGTCAAATAGCCTTGTAGTCTAAGTATTTATTGCTCAGCTAGCTATTATATTTGTAGCTGTTCGGTTGTTCTTGGTTGGTTTGTTTTGGCTCCCCCTTGGCAATACATCTCCTCGTTGTTTAGCCGTGGCGGGCGGCGGGACATATCGCTGGGAAAACTTCCGCGAACATGCGTGCCAGCTGGTAGTTATCGGTGCTTGGTGGGCCGCACCTCGCTGCAGTTTCCCCATCGATAAGATCCCACCGCTGCACCCTGGTCGATGCTTTAAAGACACGCGCAGCGGGGTTTGTGACGGCCTCGTTTGCAGCGACACTCTACGAGTTTGACTCCCAGCCGACTACAAGCGGGTCGATGTGGCTTACCCCTGTGACAACCAATCAAGGGCCGCAGGTCCGGTTGGCAGAGGGGTATGCCACATCGGCGCGCGTCCTAAAACAACGAAAGTCAACGAACAGGGCAACAGAACATACAAACCACAATACAAACCAATCAAAACAGCACATTTACCAACGAAAAGTGCCGATAGTCCAAGTATTTATTGCTCAGGCAGCTATAAAATTTGTAGCATTGTAATAACTACGCTACACCGGAACCGCCGTAGTGCTTTTCACCTGATCCAGCATAAAACTGGTTTTGCAGTCTTGCACGCTAGGGTGTTTTAGCAGCACATCCATGATGAAACGTGAGTACGCACTCATGTCTTTAACGACCAAGCGCAACAAATAGTCCATCTCACCCGTCAGCGCAGCGCACTCCACCACCTCAGGCCAGGTTTGCACACTGGCACTGAACAAGTCCATCGGGTTGCGTTTATGGCTCTCGGTGTGCTTTTCTAGCCGCACATTAATGTAGGCCGTAAGCCCCAAGCCCACCTTCTCAGGTGGCACCAGGGCCACATAGCGCGCTATCACACCTGCGTCTTCCAGCCGTTTGACTCTGCGCAGCACCGCGCTGGCCGACAAGCCCACTTGGTCAGCAATCACATCATAGGTTTTGCGGCCATCGGCCTGCAAAATGCGCAAAATATTAGCGTCTAGCTTGTCAAGTGCTTGGTTTTCCATAATTTGCAATTTTACTGCGTTAAAACTGATTTAAGCGACGCTAAACGCTGAAATATTGACATACAACGCGCCTAAACTTAGGCTCATATTCAGGCGCAGTACCGCTGATACCGCCCCGTGCTACCACCCTACCGCGCCACCAGGAGACACCGCACATGACCATCGCCAACACCGCCGTTTGGGACAACCCCATGGGCACTGCCGGGTTTGAATTTATCGAATACGCTGCGCCCGACCCGCAGGCCATGGGCGCGCTGTTTGAGCGCATGGGCTTCAAACCCATTGCCAAGCACCGCCATAAAAACGTCACGCTGTACCGCCAAGGCGGCATTAACTTTATCGTCAACGCTGAGCCCGACAGCTTTGCCCAGCGCTTTGCGCGCATGCACGGCCCGTCGATCTGCGCGATAGCGTTTCGGGTGCAAGACGCCAAGGCTGCGTATGAGCGTGCTAAGTCACTGGGCGCCTGGGGCTACGCCGACCAAGCCGGGCCGGGCGAGCTGAATATTCCGGCCATCAAAGGCATTGGTGACAGCGTCATTTATTTGGTGGACAAGTGGCGCGGCAAGAACAGCGCTAAAGACGGCCAAGGCAACGAAGAACCGCCGGTTCTGGGCAACATCAGCTTTTATGACGTGGACTTTGCGCCGCTGCCCGGCATCACCGCGGCTGACCTGAACCCCGTGGGCCACGGCCTGACCTATATTGACCACTTAACCCACAACGTCCACCGCGGCCGCATGCAAGAGTGGGCCGGATTCTATGAGCGCTTGTTTAACTTTAGAGAAGTGCGCTACTTTGACTTTGAAGGCCAAGCCACTGGCGTAAAAAGCAAGGCCATGACCAGTCCATGTGGGCAGATCCGCATACCGATCAACGAAGAAGGCAACGAGAAAGCCGGGCAAATTCAAGAATACCTAGACCGCTACCACGGCGAGGGCATTCAGCACATTGCACTGGGCTCTAGCAATTTATTGGGCAGCGTGGACGCACTGCAAATGAGTGGCATGAAGCTGCTGAGCACGGGTGAGACCTATTACGAGCTGCTAGATAAACGCATCCCCGGCCATGGCGAAGACGTAGCTGCACTGCAGAGCCGCAATATCTTGATGGATGGCACTAAAGGCGAGCTGCTGCTGCAAATCTTCAGTGAAAATCAACTCGGCCCGATCTTTTTTGAGTTTATCCAGCGCAAAGGCAATGAAGGCTTTGGCGAAGGTAACTTCAAAGCGCTATTTGAAAGCATTGAGCTAGACCAGATGCGCCGAGGCGTAGTGGCTAAAGGGTAAGCAGCATGGCCATCACACCTGTGGTCTATGGCCAGTCAGACCGCCCGCCGCGCGGCGACTACAGCCAAGCGCGCAGCGACTACACCTGCGACCAGCACCACACCAACTACACCGCGCAAGACCACGACACCTACGCGCGGCTGTACGCGCGCCAGTCGGCCTTGCTACCCGGCTTGGCCTGCGAAGCATTTATACAAGCACTGCCACTCTTGGGCAGCAGTGGGTCGATTCCACGGTTTGAAGATATCAACGCGCGTCTGCTGCCGGCGACAGGCTGGCAACTGGTAGGCGTGCCAGGCCTGATACCTGAAGTACCGTTTTTTACGTTGCTGTCTGAGCGCAAGTTTCCGGTCACCACGTGGATTCGCACCCCGCAGGAATTTGACTATATTGTGGAGCCCGATATATTTCATGACCTGTTTGGGCATGTGCCACTGCTGTTTGACAGCAGCTACGCAGACCATATTCAGGCCTATGGCAAAGGCGCACTCAAAGCGCACCAGCTAGAGCATGGCCCTGCAGGTATCAAAGGTGCGGTAGAAATGCTGTCGCGTTTGTATTGGTACACGATTGAGTTTGGCTTGATGCGTGAGGGCACGCAACACACAGCCTATGGCGCTGGCATTTTGAGCAGCGCTGGTGAGCTGGCTTTCAGCATTAATTCAGACCAGCCTGACCGTGTGGCGCTGCAAACCCAGGCTGACCTACTGCGCTGTATGTCATCGGGCTACAAGATTGATACTTACCAGCTGCAGTATTTTGTGATCGACAGTTTTGACGACTTGCTACAACTGACCCAACCAGACTTTACGCCCTACTACCGTGTGCTATCAACCAAGGCACTCAAGGCAAACTAGGTACATTAAGCTGGGTTTATTGCTGCCAAGCTTTCAGGGCTTCCATGGTCTTGTAGGCTAACTCTGCAATCAAGGCCACTTGATCGCCTGCAGTTGGCGGCCAACGGCCTTGCATGCACGACTGCTCTAGGCTAAAGCATGCATCTGTCAGCGCAGTAGCACCTACATTCGAAGCAGCGCCCTTCAGTGCGTGGGCTGCGTGCGATAAGGCTGCGCTGTCGCTGGCTTGCAAAGCTTCCAATACGTCGGCGGCGCGCTGCGGAACATCCGCCACGAACAAGGCTATTACCTCGCGGGTCATGGTGCGGTCATCGTCATCAAACTCTTTGAACTGCTCTAGCCGGCTCCAGTCCATCAGCACCAGTTCTGTTGACTGGGCAGTTTGTGTTGATGCTGTTGACTGAGAGTCGTGCGGGGCGGGTATCAAAAGCTTTTCAGCTGCAGTGTCTGCCACCGCATAACGCGCCAAGGCCTCAGACAACTCATCAATACGCAATGGCTTAGGTAAAAAGCCCACCATGCCCGCGTCAAGGCAGCGTTTGCGGTCTTCTTCTAATACCGATGCTGTCAGCGCCACAATCGGTGGTGCCTGTGTGGTGTAGGTTGATAAAATCAAGCGCGCCGCTGTAAAGCCGTCCATCACAGGCATGTTGGCATCCATTAGCACGGCGGCAAAGGGCTTGGCCTGTGGCAAGCGTGACAGCGATTGTGCGACTAAGTCCACAGCTTCGCGCCCGTTAATCGCAGTGGCGGCCTCATAACCTAGTTTGCCCAGCATGGCCAACGCTACCTTCAAGTTAACGCTGTTATCGTCCGCCACCAGAATGCGCTGGTTTTTGGCAATCACTTCGCGCTCCACTACCGCCGCTTTACTGGTCAGTGGGCTAGCGGCTAAACGAGTCAATGCATCAAACAGTTGCGTCTGACGGTAGGGCTTTAGTAAGCGCGCATCAAATACTTTAGCTGCGTCTCCCGTAGGCATAGTGCCTGAGGTGAGTAACACCACGTGGGCATCAGGTTTAAATTGCCGCAAGCTCTGCGCAAATGTTTGCCCGTCCATATCAGGCATGTGCATGTCTGTAATTACCACATCCACCGAATATTGCTTTAGCCATTCCAAGGCAGGTTCGGCGCGTTCAAACAAGGTGGTATGCATGCCCCAGCGTTTGAGCTGCTTGTCTAAAATACGTAAATTCAGCGTGGTATCGTCGATGATGATGGCAGTTTTGTCGCGCAGGCTGGCCATCTCCAACATCGAGTGGTGCGATTGGTCTGGTGCATCAGCAAAGTCTAGCTCTGCGGTAAACCAGAATGTTGAGCCCTCGCCCAATGTAGATGCCACGCCTACTTGGCCGCCCATGATTTCAGCTAAACGCTTGCAAATGGCCAGGCCGAGCCCCGTACCGCCGTATTTGCGTGTAGTTGAGGCATCCACCTGGGTAAACGATTCGAATAGTGCAGATTGCCGTTCTGCAGGAATGCCGATACCCGTATCTTTGACGCGAAACTCTAGTATGGCTTTGCGCCCAGGTTCAAAATCTTTTAATAACGCTATGCTGACTAAGACTTGGCCTTTGTCAGTGAACTTGATGGCGTTGTTAATAAAGTTCAGTAGTACTTGGCGTAAACGCGTAACATCTCCACGCACCCAGGTTGGCACATCGTCACCTAAATCAGCCAACAGCTCCAACCCCTTTTCTCGTGCACGAGGGGCAGCTATGTCGCAAGCTTCTTCAATGGTAGCTTGCAGGTTCAGCGGTTCGTTTTCTAAATCTAGTTTTCCAGATTCAATCTTAGAAAAATCTAAAATATCATTGATCACACCCAGTAGCTGATCGCTTGATACGCGCATGGTGTGCACATAATCTCGCTGCTCTGTATTCAGTGGTGTGTCTGCCAGCAACGTGGTCATGCCCACCACGCCATTGAGGGGTGTGCGTATCTCGTGGCTCATGGTGGCCAAGAAAGACGCCTTGGCGCGCGCGGCAAACAGCGCCTCTTCGCGCGAGGCCTCAAGCTCTGTGGTGCGCTGAGTTACCCGATCTTCTAAATTTTCATTAGCATCTTGCAGTGCTCTTGCTTGTGCCTCTATAGCGCTACGGTTACGTGCACTTTCTTGCGCACTATCATGCAAAACTGCAGACAATTTATGCACTTCAGTGATGCGTGCATTGTGTTGCACCTGAGGCACGCCTCCTTGCCCTAGCTGCTCTGCTGCTTGGGCCAGTGCTTTAAAACGGCGGGTCAGCCTATACGCTAACGCTGTGGCCAATAAAGCACCCAGTGCTAGCGCCAAGGTCATGACAGCGATCGTCTTCTTCAACGCTGACTGCGATGCGCCCGCGAAATCACTCTCAGGTGCAGCTACCACCAAACTCCAGCGCAGGCCCCAAGCTTCACCAAAAGGTATCAGCGACACAATCAACGCGTCCGAGCTATTACCCATCTTACGAGTAAAGCTTAGACGCTTAACAGTAGATTCTTCGGTTTTACTAATACTAGGCATCGCCTGCGCATAGGCAGCACGTATGAAATCATTTTTGCTTTGTGCTGGCGAGGTACGCAAAAGTTTACCCTGATCCTCAGTAAATAAGGCGTCACCCACTGAACTTGCCACCAAGTAGCCTTGCTCGTCCACAATAAATGCACTGCCTCTCGGGCTGATCTCCATGCTTTGCAGCAGCTCGGACAAGCGCTTAAGGTACAAATCAATCGCAAATACGCCTAGTGCGCCTCCATCTTCTCCATAGACTGGTTGTGATAGCGTAATTAGTAGCTGCTTTTTTGATGCAGATGGGTATACGGGAGTAAAGACACGGCCCTTATTTTCCATAGCAGACTGGTACCAAGGGCGGCCACGGGGCTCATAGTTTTTAGCCTCCGTAGCCATTGCTTGGCTGCGGTCACCGGCGAATTGTGCAGAAAAATATTTACGCCCTTCATCCCCAATTTTGCGCAGCCCTATGCGCATCAAACCAGTCGCACCCTGCGCGGCAGTCTCAACCCCCATAAACTCACCCTGCGCTGTTCCGAAATACATATACGACACATTAGGTGTCATGCGTGTCATCGAAAAAGCTGTCTGCTCAAATAGTTCAGGCTTTTGCATAAACTGGCGTGCGCGCAAGACGTCTGCGTCAGTAGGTTGCAGTGGCACGATGCCGTTGAATACTATATGCGCTTGGCCTAGATGCTCTTCAGTGTCTATCTGAACACGTTGCGCTACGTCGTACACAATTTTTTCTGACAAAGTGTCTACTGTTTGCAGATTGCTGCGATACAACACCCAGCCCACCACAAAAGCAGGCATTAAACAAAACACTAATAGACTGATTACAAGGATAGTGCGTAGCGACCAAGTACGCACTGGCGCAGTCAATGTCGTACTCGCAGCGGAGCTTCCCGCCTGGCTTTGCGATGCAAGCGACATTAAATAAATCCCAATATCTCTACTGCGTCGATGGGTTGCGCACGCCCCATGGTTTGCACCAGCGCTCTGCGTCCTGTGCGCACGGCACCAGTTACAAGGCGCGATGTTTGTACGCTAGCACCTACAGTCCAATCTAGCGCGGGCTGGCCTTGAAACAGCTTCAGCGCCACGGTTACGGTATCACCTACCGGCGTAGTGCTACCAGAGCTACCGAATAATCCTTCAAGCTTGGCAAATGCCACGGGGCCAGAATGCAAAGATACGCTAAGGGCGAAAGGCGGTAAACCTCGATCGCCAAAATGCTGTTTGACATACCCGTCCAAGCGGCGTGTAGCGTCAATTAAGCCTAAGCCTGCACGTACAGCACGCAAACCATGATTGACGGAATGCGTATCGCCCGCATCTACAAACACGCACAGCATACCGTCACCTACAAATTGCATATAGTGGGCGCCAAATAAATGCACCGTATCGCCCACATTGCCATAAAACTGCTGCACCACATCGCCTAGCTCGCTACTAGACAAACGCTGCGTCCACTGGCTATAGTCGCGCATGTCTGCAAACAATACTGTGGAGCTAGAGAATTTTTCGTTCTCTTGCACAAAGCCACTGTCTGGCCATTGCTCACTCAGCGTTTTAGCCATTCGCTGTTCGTAGAGCTTACTGATTTTGTGTCTCTGTACTTCTAAGGCTTCTGCCACCGCCTCATCCACCAGTTGCGCACGCATTACTTCAGCGCGGACAAGTTTGCTCAGCTGCGCGTTCACTGCCTCTCGTAGTTCTTGAGGGGCAAAGGGTTTAGTGAGATAGTCATCAGCACCCGTTGTCATGCCCTGGCGCATATGCAGGCGGTCTTGCAAGGAGGTGAGCAAAATCACAGGAGTCAGCGCTAAACTTGGATCGTTACGCACTTCATCGAGCACTGCAAATCCGTCTTTATGGGGCATTTGCACATCACTGACCACCAAATCTGGCTTGTACTCTCTGATGAGCTCTAGGCCTTTGACGCCGTCTTCTGCTGACTTAACGTCATAGCCTTCTTTTTTCAGTACTTGTGTCACCAGCATACGGGTGCCGGCATCGTCATCCATCACAACTATCAGTGGCATTATGTGTCCTTCTTAGCAACCCATTAGATTGTACTAAAGCATCAGTTCCCAGCAGGCTTTTTGCGTACGTTTATCGTATGCCATCGCAACATGTCCCAATCCGGTCACCATACGGTTGTCTGCCTGCGGTAACGTAGCTGAAGATATTGGGAACACAATGTTGTCGCAGTTTGAATAGAAACAGATGAATTTTACTTTCGCCAGCGCTTGTTCTTTATGCGCAAGATTTTGCAACCACTTGCTAGACAATGCCATCTGCCTTCCGTTAGCGGCGTGCGATACAGCTCCAAACCAAGTGCCTTGATGCGGTGTGCCCAGTGTAATAACTTGCTTTACAAGCCTCAGCGTGTCTGCCTGATCGGCATTTTTGCTGCGCAGGTTTAGCCACGCACGTATCGCTAAACCGCCCATGCTGTGACCTACCAGTACAGCAGGTTGGCCAGTAAGATCAACAACCTGTTTTACCGCACGTTCTAGTAGATCAACGTAGTCATCTATCGAGCCAAAGGCAGGCATCAGATCTACGGCAACATATACCCTTCCTTCTCTTTGCAATAAGCGCATCCAGCCGTTCCAAAATGCACGATTACAAAAGAACCCATGAACCAAAATAATGCCACAGCGTTGTTGCTTGTCTTTGATCAAGTTGTCTGGCAATAACCTGTGTTGGAATGGCTGCCATAGACCAAAAATCTTTAGACTGCTCCACAACTCAGTGCCATATGCTTTGGCATATTCTGCCAACGTGGCTTTAGGTGCGAGGTCTTTTTGATTGAAGATATATAACGCGATAAATTGAATGGCCCCTACGGCTGCTACAACTGCCAAAGGGGCTGCAACAACCGTTAGAAACCAAGCAGAATTCAGCTGCCTCCACTGATACGCGCAGCCAACACCTAGCAATAACAAACCGACAGCAAGCAGTCTTTGGATCCAAGCGTTGGTCATACGGTGATTTGTATTTCTGAAAATAATATTTCGCTGCGGCTGTGGCTTGTAGTGACCAGCACGCCACCTGCGGAAAAAACCACTCCCTACAATTTTACGAAGTTATAGGATATTCATTAGAGTTTTTTTTGTGTATCCTGACTAGGCCAGTGTTTAGGCCTAGTTGTTAAATACTATCTATTAGTTAATCAAGTCATAATCTGCCATGCAAAGTTCTGCGCTAAGTACTCACACGTATGCCTAAGTCATTAGTCACTCCGTTTATTTACAGATCTCACACAGCCACCATCGGTGAAGCTTTGGCAATCGTCAATGGGTTACGCTACATCCAACGACAAAACCCGGAGTTATTATCATCAGTTACGGCTATCAAAAGCGCACAGATGCATCGTTTCCAATATAGCTACAAGGACGTGCTGCTAAACCCGGACATGGCGCCTGCAGCAGGTTTCTTTTTATCTGAGCTTTACGATGTCCGTGATTTCTCTGAGCGCGATCATCAATTTGAGCGAGTTGTCCCCACACTGCAGCGAATTTTCCCGAAATCTGTAGTTGATATGGCCTTCATTTTGGCGCACTTACATGCCATAAGTGAACAATTAGACCATGCCATGGCAACTATTTTTCTAGAGTTGTCTCCTTGTGACTCATCTCTTCAAGCTGCCTTGCATTACTATGTTGCGATTTGGCGTACTGTTGGCAATCCAACCGCACGCTCAGATCAGCTGGCACTAGTTCAGCGCTTGGGTAACGACTTAGCTAAGTTTATTCAAAAGCCTGGCCTTCGCACTATGTTAAAACTGATGCGCGCACCTGCGCAAGCTGGAGGGCTGCAGCACTTGCAGACTTTCTTAGAGCTTGGATTCGATACGTTTTCGAAGCTACGTCACAGTTCGTGTGGTGTTTCTGGTTTTTTGCTCACAATACAGCAACGTGAAACACTATGGATTGACCGTCTATTTGATACCCAATTGACATCGCATCAAAATCCCCAAAACTGGCCTGAACTAGAATCATTTCATAATTAATTGGAGACACTAATGGACAAAATCTGGCTGCAAAGCTACCCTCAAAGCGTACCGCACGTAATTGATCCTGAACAATACAGTTCACTGACTCAATTACTTGAGTCAAGTTTTAAAACTCATGCCGCCAATCCATATACCGTGTGTATGGATCGCTGGATGACTTACGGACAATTAGATAGTCTTTCAACAGCGTTGGGGGCTTGGCTGCAAAGCAAAGGACTAAAGTCCGATGCTCGTGTCGCGATTATGCTCCCCAATATCCCGCAGTTCCCAGTGGCCATGTCTGCCGTACTCCGCGCAGGTTATACCTGCGTTAATGTGAATCCACTTTACACTGCGCGCGAGCTTGAGCATCAACTCAAGGATTCGGGGGCTACGGCAATAATTATTTTAGAAAACTTCGCTCATACCTTGTCCGAGGTCATTAGTCAGACCCAAATCAAGCACGTAGTGATGGCTTCCATGGGCGATTTGTTAGGCTTCTGGTATGGCGCATGGCTTACATTTGCAGTTCGTCATTTGGCAAAAATGGTCCCGGCCTACGAGCTACCACTTGATGGGCAGCGAGCGGTCACTACATTTAGCCGTGCTATCGCCCAAGGTACCTCAATGAGCTTAAAGCCTAATACGAGCACGCTAGATTCTGTTGCGTTTTTGCAATATACGGGGGGTACGACTGGCTTAAGCAAAGGTGCCGTCCTGACGCATCGCAATCTAGTAGCTGCAGTTTTGCAGGCTGAGGCTTGGTTTACTCCCGCTCTGGCTGATGTTGGCGATGTTAGCAAGACCAACAGTATTGCGGCATTGCCTCTTTATCACATCTTCGCTCTAAGTCTTAGCCTTTTGGCAGTGCGCTGGGGATCTCACATGACTTTAATTCCTAATCCACGAGATTTTGGTAAATTTATTGAGGTTCTGAAAAAACGTCCCTTTCACATGCTTCCCGCAGTCAATACATTGTTTAACGCACTGTTGCAGCACCCCTTGTTTAAGTCCGTAGATTTTTCTAAACTTCGTATTTCGCAAGCCGGTGGTATGGCTGCTTCAGAAGGCACCGCACTGCGTTGGTTAGAAATCACTGGTTGTCCAATGATTGAAGGCTGGGGCATGAGTGAAACCGTCGCCATCGGCACGAACAACCCTCCCACTAATAAAGTATTTACCGGAACAATTGGTTTACCCTTGCCCAGTGTAGAGATTGCAATAAAGAATGAAGAAGGCGCGTCTTTGGCCGTAGGTGAGTCGGGTGAAATTTGTATCAAGGGACCTAATGTCATGGTGGCCTATTACAACCAACCTGAAGAAACAAAAAATGCATTTACTAGCGATGGCTTCATGCGTACCGGTGATATTGGCATCATGGATTCCAACGGTTATACAAAAATCGTGGATCGTAAAAAAGACATGATTATTGTGAGTGGCTTTAATGTTTTCCCTAATGAATTAGAAAACGTTATCTCACTCTGTCCTGGTGTTGTTGAGTGCGCTGCCGTTGGCGTAACAGATGCAAAGCAAGGCGAAGCGATAAAAGTCTTCGTAGTTAAAAGCGACAACATGCTGACCGAGGATGATGTCGCTAAATACTGCCGACAAAATCTAACGGGTTATAAGATACCCAAATATATTGAGTTCAGAGATGAGCTGCCTAAATCCAATGTTGGCAAGATACTTCGTAGAGAATTACGCACAGCCAATTAACAGCCGCTCACACAAAGTCTTGGCCGCAAGTCAATTACTCGAACACAGTAATTGTCCTGCACAAAGAGCGTTTGCACAAAGAAAAACGCCCAGCTATTACTAGCTGGGCGTTCTTGGCATAAGAGCCTGACAATGTCCTACTTTCACACGGGAACCCGCACTATCATCGGCGCTAAGTCGTTTCACTGTCCTGTTCGGGATGGGAAGGAGTGGGTCCAACTTGCTATTGTCATCAGGCATAACTTGGCGCTGTGCTGCATAGGTTTTCACCTAATCAACACAACTAATTCATAGAGTTAAATCAGCAAAGAGCGTATCGAAAGATATCTCTTAATATATTCTTGAATGCGTCACTTGGCATAACAACCTTGAATCACTTAGTGATCATCAAAGTTATAGGGTCAAGCCGCACGAGCAATTAGTATCAGTTAGCTTAACGCATTACTGCGCTTCCACACCTGACCTATCAACGTCCTGGTCTAGAACGACTCTTTAGGGGGCTCAGGGCCCCGGCAGATCTCATCTTGAAACGAGTTTCCCGCTTAGATGCTTTCAGCGGTTATCTCTTCC
>JANOSN010000572.1:0-1928 GCA_031415895.1 Polaromonas sp.
GCTGTGGACAAACCCACAATACCCGCACCTAAAACACATATATCCATCGCCCGATTCCTTGACTTGTGCAGTGAGCTTAAGCAGAGCGCATTCTTTTGAACAATGCTATTGATAAGACAGGCTATGTTGAAAAGTTATGAACCACCACCGCACACAAGGCGAGATTCGACTATCTGCAGGGTAAATACTAGGCGGGCATAACTTTTTGTAATGTGCTTAGGGTTAAACGGAATTGTTCAAGCCTTTGCACTTTGTCTACACTGCATGTGTACTTGCCCATTAGTTTATTTTTTTAAATAGGAATTCGTATGAAACTCAATTGCTTGGCTTTGGCTGCTGTAGTGTTGACCGGTTTAGCCGTGGTATCCACTGCGCAGGCAGACACCCTTAAGAAAATTGCAGACGCTGGCAAGATCACGGTGTCTTACCGTGAATCGTCTGTGCCCTTTAGCTACTTGGCTGGTGGCGGTAACGCAGTGGGCTTTTCTGCAGATGTGACCACTGCCATAGTGGATGCAGTGAAGAAAAGTTTGAACAACCCCAACATTAAGGTGGAATACCAGTCCGTCACATCACAAAACCGCATTCCGTTGCTGCAAAACGGCACGATAGATTTGGAGTGTGGCTCCACCACCAATAACAGCACACGCGGTAAAGACGTGCAGTTTGCGCTCAACCACTTCTACACAGGCACACGTTTATTGGCTAAAAAATCTTCGGGTGTCAAAAACTATGGTGACTTGGCTAAAAAAGTGGTGGCCAGCACCACCGGTACCACCAATGCGCAGGTCATTCGTAAATACAACGCTGACAAAAACTTAGGCATGGAAGTCGTTTTGGGTAAAGACCATGACGACTCGGTACTGATGGTGGACAGCGGCCGCGCTACCGCGTTTGCTATGGATGACATTTTGCTATTCGGCTTGATGGGCAATGCTAAAAACCCCGCCGAGTGGGAGGTAGTCGGTGATTCACTGCAAGTCGAGCCCTACGCCTGCATGATGCGCAAGGACGACCCGAAGTTTCAAGAGCTGGTCAACGGTGTAATCGGCGGCATGATGAAGTCTGGTGATTTTGACAAGCTCTACACCAAGTGGTTTATGTCACCTATCCCACCTAAAGGCCAAAACCTGAACCTGCCCATGAGCAAAGAGCTGCGCGACAACCTAAAAGCGCTAAGCGACAAGCCTGCGCTTTAATTAGCCATGTAACTTTGTAATCAGGGCGCGCATGCAAGTCGTTGGCATATTAGGCGGCATGGGCCCTGCAGCGGGTGCAGATTTTGTACGTTTGTTTGTACAAGAGTGCACCCGGCGCATGCAGCGCAGCGGCCAAACTGTGCGCGATCAAAATTTTCCTGAGCATTGGCTAGCGCAAGTGCCTGTGCCTGACCGCAGCCACGCATTACAAGACGAACAAAGCGGTGCCCACCAGCCGCTAGAGCTTATGCTGCAGGCCTTGGGCCGTTTAGCCGCCTTAGGTGTACGCAGCGTGGCGATAGCCTGCAATACAGCACATGCATGGCATGCGCCGCTACAGCAGCGGTTTCCGCAGCTAGAAGTGCTGCATATGGCACACGAATGCGCCAAGCATTTGGCAGAGCAGGGCGTGCACCGCGCCGCACTGATGGCTACACAAGGCACTTATCGAGTGGGTCTGTATGAGCAGGCCTTGCAAGAGGTTGGTGTGCAGTGCTACATGCCACTGGCCGCAGAGCGTGAGCGCATCATGCAAGGCATTTACCAAGGCGTGAAGGCGGGTAATTTGCAGCTAGCACAGCAATGCTTTACCCAAGTAGCCGACAGCCTAGTGCAACGCCACGGTGCGTTGCATTTGGTGTTGGGCTGCACCGAAATACCATTGGCCCTGCAGCAAGTGCACTGCTTAAGTGGTGACCAGCTGCTAGACCCCGCGCAGGTACTGGCCCA
>JANOSN010000573.1:0-3421 GCA_031415895.1 Polaromonas sp.
GAGGCTTGCTAGATGCAGCCGAGTTCAACAACGCTACTTCTGACCGTATTTTGGGCTTCCCAGATGTGGTGAAGAACTGCATGTTGCAGTCATTCCACCAGTCAGGCGAGCAGTTTGAAATTTTGTTTAACAAAACCAAATTCAATACCTTGCCGGCTGAATTGAAGGCCATCATTGACCATAGCGTGCAGGCATCAAGCGCCACAATGAGCTGGAAGGCGATCGAGCGTAATTCAAAAGATTACATCGAGTTGAAGAAGCAAGGCATCAAGTTCTACAAAACACCTGACTCTATTTTGAAGGCGCAGTTGGCTTCTTGGGACAGAATCATTGCCAAAAAAGGCGCTGAGAACCCACTGTTCAAGAAAATTCTTGATTCGCAAAAAGCCTATGCCGAGCGTGCAGGCCAATGGCAAAACGACTACATGGTGGACTTCACCATGGCGTTTAACCACTACTTTGCTAAGAAGTAAGCTAACGCGCTTTGCAATCTTCAAACAGATTGCTTAATGACACCAGCCATTCCTGGTAACGGGTTGGCTGGTTTATTTTTTTGAGATTAGCGAAATGAAAATTCATACACTTTTGCACACAGCGGACAGGATCAGCACGTGGGTTGGCAAGGCATTCTCTTGGCTCATCGTAGTACTGATGCTGCTGGTGGTCGTTGAGGTTTTTAAGCGGTATGCACTGAACGCGCCTACGGCCTGGGTGTTTGATGCTAGCAACATGCTCTACGGCACGCTGTTTATGATGGGCGGCGCCTACACTTTGGCGCAAGATGGCCATGTACGCGGCGATTTTTTGTACGGTAATTTCAAACCGCGCACACAAGCCAGCATTGATCTGGCGTTGTACATAGTTTTCTTTTTGCCCGGCATTGCTGCGCTGACTTGGGCAGGATGGACTTATTTTCAAGACTCCCTGGCCATCCGCGAGCAAACCTTCAACGCTGATCCTCTGCCGGTGTACCCCTTTAAATTCATGATCCCGTTCGCGGGCGGTTTAGTGCTGATGCAAGGTGTGTCGGAGATTATCCGCTGCATCGTGTGCTTGCAAACCGGCGCGTGGACACCCAGACTTAAAGATGCGCAAGAGTCCGATGTGGTGGCGCAGCAGCTAGAGGGCAGTGAGTATGTCGATGAAGAGGCCAAAAAATTGGCTATTGAAAAATCTGCCGGAATGAAGGGTTGATGATGAGTAATGCTGCACTGGGTATGACCATGCTGTGCCTGATCGTGGTGGTGATCATGATGGGCTTTCCCACCGCGTTCACGCTGATGGGCCTAGGTATGTTGTTTGGCTTTTTCGCCTTCTACGATCCTTCCATCCCCTGGTTGGATAACAAAATTTTCCCCCTCATGGTACAACGCGCCTTTGGGGCCATGAACAACGATGTATTGTTATCGATCCCCCTGTTTGTGCTGATGGGCTACATCATGGAGCGTGGCGCATTGGTTGACAAAATGTTCCACAGTGTGCAACTCGCGTTTCGCAAGCTGCCCGGTTCATTGGCGGTTACCACACTGGTGATTTGTACCTTTTGGGGTATTGCCAGTGGCCTAGTGGGTGCTGTGGTGGTGCTGATGGGCGTGATTGCCATGCGCCCCATGCTCAACGCTGGCTATGACACGCGCTTGGCTGCGGGTGTGATTACCGCTGGCGGCACGCTAGGTATTTTGATTCCACCGTCTGTGATGATCATTGTGTATGCTGCTGTAGCGGGCCAGTCGGTGGTTAAGCTGTATGCCGCTGCCATGTTCCCTGGCTTTTTTCTGGCCTTTTTGTACTTGGTCTACGTCATTGGCTGGTGCTTGATCGACCCTAAGGTTGCGCCTAAATTGCCGCCTGAACAGATGAAGGCTCCTATTTCTCCATGGGTCGCCCATGTATCGTCCAGCTACTCAAGCAACATGCTCGTAGCATTGCTAAAAGCGGTTGTCTCGCCTGGCAAAGCACTGCGCAAGAGTGTTGAAGGCGTGAGTCTGAAATGGTGGCAATTGCTAGCCTCTTTGGCGCGCGCCTTAGGGCCAGTCATTTTGGCCTTAGTCACACTGGGTGCAGTTTGGTGGTACGTTACGATTCATTCACAAAAAGACAACGTTGCTGCTGCAGTAGCTGCCGTGCAAGTAACCGAAAAATCAAGCGCTGCCAGTGGGCAGCCAGCATCGAAAGCGCGCGCTAACAGCGGCGGCGTTCAAGAGCCACCGGGTGCCACAAGTGGTGTCCAAGAGCCACCCGGTGCCACAAGCGGCGTGCAAGAGCCGCCAGCAGCCGGTGGCCTGCAACCCCCCCCTGGTTCTAGCGATGTACTGGAGCCTTCCGGTTCTACAAAGGGTTCTGGCAAGGTAGAAAAAGACGAGCCTTTGCGTGAGATGGGCGCTGGCGAAGGAACCAGTGCACCTAAAACAGAGGCAGTGCCACCTGCTTTTTATACTGGCTTTCTGATAGTCAGTCTTATTACGCTGGCGTTGCTGGCCTATTACTACTGGAAGTTTGATGCCGAGCAGTACGAGATCGTGTCTATGCTGATCCATTCGGTAGCGCCATTGGCCATTTTGACCTTCATCGTTCTGGGCGTGATTCTATTTGGCATCACCACCGCCACTGAGTCGGCTGCGGTCGGGGCAGCGGGAGCTTTCTTAATGGCTTGGCAGGCAGGTACGCTGAACTTCCAGAAAATCAAAGAAGCTGTGTTCCTCACCTCAAAAACCACCTCCATGGTCTGCTGGCTGTTTGTTGGCTCTGCATTGTTCTCGGCAGTGTTTGCTATTTTGGGTGGTCAGCGTGTGGTGGAAGAGTGGGTACTGTCCATGAACTTGTCACCTATGCAGTTTTTGCTGTTGTCACAGGCCATCATTTTCATATTGGGCTGGCCACTAGAGTGGACTGAGATCATCGTGATTTTTGTGCCGATATTTTTACCGTTGTTGGCGCACTTTCAAATCGACCCGATGCTGTGGGGTGTGTTGGTGTTCGTTAACCTGCAGGCAGCGTTCTTGTCGCCACCAGTTGCTATGTCGGCCTTCTATCTGAAAGGGGTATCGCCTGCGCACGTCACCATCAACCAGATATTTGCGGGCATGATGCCTTATATGTTGATCGTTATTCTTTGCATGGTGTTCATGTACATCTGGCCAGGCCTTACGTTGTGGTTGCCTAACTATCTGTACGGCGGCGGTTAAAGCGCGTATGCGTCGTTCAAAAAAGGGTGCTTTGCACCCTTTTTTCTTTGGCGCGAGATTGGCGTTAGCGCGTGCGGCAAGTGATGCCACAATGCAGGTAAGCGTATTTTTCAGGAGAAACACAATGCCCATTACAAAAGGCTACAAAGCCTTGTTGGCCGAAGCCAACGCGCAAATCAAAACCTATTCTGTGAGCGAGGTACTAGCCAAGATGGCTGCCGGGGGCGTGCAGCTGG
>JANOSN010000574.1:0-12102 GCA_031415895.1 Polaromonas sp.
CCTTTGTGGCCAGCATGCTAGAGCGCGTGATTGAAGAGCAAGCGCGGGGCGACGCATCGCGTGCGCAGGCGGTGCGCGCTAGTATTTCTAAAATCGTAGGTGACAACTTGCGTGCTGTAGTGCCCGGCTCTGCCAAGGCCATGGAAGTTAAAGCCGTGCTCATGGGACTGGGCTTATGGAGCCAGTACCTGGAGGTGGGCATTGGCAAAGATGCCGAGGTGTTTACCAAATCACAGGCCATGAGCGCCGTGGGCTATGGAGCGCAAATCGGCATTCACCCCGAAAGCCAGTGGAACAACCCCGAGCCTGAAATTGTGTTGGCCGTGTCACCCAGCGGCCTGGTGCACGGCGCAGCATTGGGCAACGATGTGAACCTGCGCGATATAGAAGGCCGCAGCGCACTGCTGCTGGGCAAAGCCAAAGACAACAACGCATCGTGTGCTATTGGCCCGTTCATACGTTTGTTTGACGAGCATTTCACTTTGGACGATGTACGCCAGTGCTGCATTACCCTGCAAGTTACTGGCCAAGACGGCTTTGACATGCAAGGCACCAGCGCGCTAAGCCAAATCAGCCGCGACCCGCTAGACCTGGTGGCGCAAACCATCAACGCTTGCCACCAATACCCCGATGGATTTATGCTGTTCTTGGGCACCATGTTTGCCCCCACGCAAGACCGGCCTATGCCCAGCAAGCCGCAAGGTCAAGGTTTTACCCATTTGGTGGGCGACGTGGTGACGGTGAGCACGCCGCTGCTAGGCCAGTTAAGCAACCGGGTTAACACCTGTGACCAGATTGCGCCATGGACTTTTGGCAGCCGCGCATTGATGCAATCCTTAACGCTTCGCAGGTAACATGTCAGCTATGCCTGCACTGAATTAGCAAAAGTGCAACATTTTGCACAAAGACGCGTACTACAACTTGTAGCTTTCGCGCTGTTTACGGCCAAGCGCCCTTACAGTTGGAGTTAAGGTTTTAGTATTAGTATTGTTTGGTAATGCTCGGCAACACTTACACACACCATTATTTATATGCCCACTCTATTGTTCACCGCTGAATCAACACGCTTATGGCCCCAGTGTGCAGCCCTTGTTGTCAGCATCTTAGCGGCGGCATCTGCCTGGGCGCTGCCCGCGCAGGTACAAGACCAGGCCAGCGAGTTACTGCTAAAAAACAAAGCGCAAGACGCGCTTAACTTGATTGCACCGTTTGAGGAAGAATACGGCAGCCAGTTTGCATTTGCGTTGTTGGCCGGTGTGGGGTACACAGACATTGGCCAAATTGACCGAGGCATTATTTATTTGCAGCGCGCATTAGCGCTGCAGCCTGGCGACGCCATTGCCCGGGCTGAACTGGCCCGCGCTTATGTGCTGTCGGGTGAATCTGCCAGTGCAGACGAATTATTAAAAAGCGTTCGCACTGATGCCGTACCTGCCAGCGCGCAATCCAACTTAGCCCAGTTGCAGCGGCGCGCACAGCCCCAAAACAGTACAGCTGTATCAACGGCACCCTCACCGGGCCAAGAAGCCATTGCACGTGATGCAGAAAACCAGCGCCTAGCCAACAAGCCGGGTTATGTGCAACTATCATTGGCCACAGGCCACGACAGCAACCTTAATACAGCACCACGCGACCGTACTGTCTTTGTGCCGCTGTTTGGCGGGATTAATTTGCTAACCGAGCAGCCCCGCGCGTCCTGGTATTTAGAGCCATCGGTTAACGCCGCCTACCGCGCAGCCATTAACGAGCGCTGGTCGTGGCAGGTAGCAGGCCAGCTGGCCCACCGCAGCTACACCAGTGAACATAATTTTGACTACAGCCTAGCGCAGCTGCGCACTGGCCCCACGCTGGGCCTTAGCCAGCAGTGGGCACTGCAAGCCGAGCTAGAAGCACAGCGTCAGTGGGCCGACGGCAAGCCGTCTAAAGACACACAAGGTGCGCTGCTGGTAGTGCGCTGGGCAGCCGCGCAAACCAATGCGCCCGTACAAGGCACCAGCGCTTACCTGCAACGCACCAAGCTAGATGACTTGCAAGCAGATTTTCGGGATGCTCGGCGCCAAACGATGGGTGTAACGGCTTACGGTAAAGGCCTAGGCACTTTTGCACCGCAGGTGGGCTGGAACCTCAACGTGTTTTCTACCCGCGAGCGCATTGACGACGCCACAGCCCAAGACTTGGCCTACACCAGTGCTGGCTTTAAAGTAGATTTGCGCCAGCCCATCGGAGCTGGCCATAACCTAGGTTTAAGCCTGAGCCTAGAGCGACGTAGGCATCAAGCAGAAGACTTCTTGCTGCAGCAGCAGCGCAGCGACATGCAGCGCGACATCACCCTATTTGCCGAAGTGCAACTGAAAAAAGACAGCCTCGTACTGGTTCCTGCGATGCAACTAGGCCGCAACCAATCCAACTTAGCCAGCTACGACAGCCAGCGCACGCAAGTGTCGCTGAGCCTACGCAGCTTGTATTGATATTTTTACCCAAAGGACAGCGATGAAAAACATCACTTTTCTCATTCACCGCACGCTAGCTTGCTTAGCCTTCATCGGTATGAGCGCCCTAACCCATGCGCAAACCACCACCAACCCAGCTAACAATGCCGTGGCTGGGCGAATTGAATTTGTCAGCGGCAATGCGCAAATTAAAAAGCCCAGCGGCACTAGTGCACCAGTGCAAAAAGGCTCTACCGTTACTGAGGGTGACACAATCAGCACTGCAGGCGCCAGAATTGTGCAGATTAAATTTACCGACACCAGCATGGTGGCGCTAGAGGCTAATTCTTAATTCAAAATCAGCAACTACACCTATAACGGCCGTGCCGATGGCAGTGAAAATTTGCTGTTTAACTTTTTACGCGGCACGCTGCGTACGGTGTCGGGCTTGATTGGCCGCACCAACAAAAAAGCCTACAAACTGCAAACGCCTACAGCTACCATCGGCATTCGCGGCACAGCAGGCAAGATCAGCACCGACGCAGCGGGCACCTCGGTTTCCACGTCAGAAGGTGCATTTGTGCTGTTTGACAAAGAAGGTAAGCAATCCATTGACGTGCCCGCTGGGCGCGTAGCTTTTGTAGCTGCAGATGGCTCGGCCCCTAAGCTGATCGCTGTGCGCCCCGGTATGAGCGATAGCACCTCGCAAGCACAGTTGCTGGATGATTTTAATTTTGCGCGTGGCAATAGGATTTTTATCACACGTGAGCGTGATGCTACTGGCTCAGAAGTTACCTTGCTAAACGTAGGTAGCGTAGTGGTAGACAGCAACGGCCCATCTCCAGCCGCTGGCGGTTTTGACTATGTCACGGTGTATCTACAAAACGGCGCACCCATTGACAACGCATCGTTAGGCAAGTTTGAACTGTCGCGCGAAGGTGACCCCTACCGTATTGCCATCAAATCAGGTAACTCCACCTACGAAATTTACCGAGGTGATGCAACGGGCCCGCGCTCTGCTAACGCCGCGCAAGTGGCAGAGCGCGACCGCTCTTTGTACATGCTGTGGGGCCGCTGGAGCAATGGCGTGGTCACCATACCACCACAGCAGCTAGACGGCAGCCCGTCAGTGCAAGTGCAGCTCACTGGCAACCAAAGCTACCACTATGTTGTAGGCCTGCCTGCCACCAATGTACCCACTGCTGGGGTGTTCAGCTACGACGCTGTGGGCGCTACCCAGCCCACAGCGCTGGACGGCAATTTTATTGGCACCATGAACCTGCGCTATTTTGTAGCTGACTTTACCCAGCGCAAAATTGGCTTGGGCTTTGACGTGAAAGGCCAAGGGGCAACCTATGCGGTGAACACCACGGGCGGTGCAGCTAACACCACCAATTCTGAGCTGAACCTGCGCACAGGCGCTAGCGGCTCGTTTTCAGCCAATAACCTGCCCACTACCTACAGCGGCCCTGCGGGCAGCACCACCTGCAACCCGTTTTGCAGCACATTGGTGCGCGGCAGCTTTGCCGGGCCAGGCGCTACTGAAGCAGGGTTTCAGTACGCTATTCGCCCTGCTGACGCGTTTGGCTTAGCGGTGGCAAATGGCGGCACCGCCATCACTGGTGTGGCCGTAGTACGCAGAAAATAGTACACACCCAACCCGTGTACGTGCGGTGCACACAATGTCCACCATTAGGGACAACTATGAGATACAAAGGCAGATTTATCGGCTAATGTAGCGCCCTAGTAGTTAAAAACACCTCGGAGTACCTTATGCCTACCGCAACCAAAGCGCTTGATCCTTCCCATCTGCCCCTACAGCGCGCCTACCACTGGGAAAAAGCCCGCGCCAACGAAATATTGTTTACCCAGCCCATGGGCGGCGGCGTGGTGCGCGACTGGACCTGGGCACAGGCTATGGACGAGACCCGTCGTATGGCCACCTACCTGAAGGCACAAAACTACGGGGACGGTGCCTGCATCGCCATCATGAGCAAAAACACTGCGTGGTGGATCATGGCCGACTTAGCCGTGTGGATGGCAGGCTACGTCAGCGTGCCCATCTACCCTAACCTAGTGGCCGAGACCGTGCGCCAGATCATGGCCCACTCTGAGACCAAGCTGTGCATCGTCGGCAAGCTAGACGACTGGAAGTCTATGCAGCCCGGCATCCCCGAGGGCATGCCTTGCATCACTACACCGCTGTGCGACGCTAAGCCCGGCATGCCGGGCTACACCGCGTGGGAAGACATCATCAAAACCAACCAGCCGATGAAAGAAAGCCCTACCTTTGCAGGCGACGGCGTGGCCACCATCATCTACACATCAGGCACCACGGGCATGCCCAAGGGCGCAGTGCACGGCTTTGAGTCTTTTAGCCACACGGCCATGGCCTTGGTCGACAACATCCAAACCAGCACCGCAGACCGCATGCTGTCGTACCTGCCGCTGGCCCACGTGGCCGAGCGCTGCCTAGTCGAAGGCCAATGCTTGTACCACGGCATGCACATCTTTTTTGCCGAAAGCTTAGACAGCTTTTTGCTGGACCTGCAACGCGCGCGACCCACCATTTTCTTCTCGGTGCCGCGTCTGTGGGTGAAATTTCAGCAAGGGGTTTTCAAAAAAATGCCCCCAAAGAAACTCGACCGCTTACTGTCCATCCCCATCTTAGGCGGTATCGTCAAGAAGAAAATTTTGAAGCAATTGGGCATGGACAGCATGCGTGTAGCGGGCACGGGTGCAGCGCCGCTGCCACCAGAAGTCATGTCTTGGTACCGCAAACTAGGCCTAGAGCTGCTAGAAGGCTATGGCATGACCGAGCAGTTTGCCTTCGCCACAGCGTCTTTCCCCGGCAAGTCACGCATAGGCTACGTGGGTAACCCCTCAGCCTGCTGCGAGGTCAGGCTGTCACCCGAAGGTGAGGTGCAAACCCGTGGCCCCGCACACATGCAGTGCTACTACAAAGAGCCCGAGAAAACCGCCGAAACCATGACCGAAGACGGCTGGCTAAAAACGGGTGACCTGGGCGTCATGGACGAGCAAGGCCGTTTAAAAATTGTAGGCCGCGCCAAAGAGCAGTTTAAAACCAGTAAAGGTAAGTACGTATCGCCCGCGCCGATTGAAACCAAGCTGAGCGCATTTACCAAAATCGAAGCTTGTTTAGTGTCTGGCGTGGCATTTCCACAACCGTTCGCACTAGCCATGCTGCCCGCAGGTCAGTGGGACGAGTTGAAAAATGCAGACGCTCGCAAAGAATTTACCAACGAACTAGAAGACCACCTCAAAGTCGTCAACGAAACCCTAGACCCTCATGAGCGCTTAGACTTTGTAGTGGTCGTGCCAGAGCAGTGGACCGTAGAGTCTGGCTTTGTCACCCCCACACTCAAAATCAAACGCAACGTGGTGGAAAAGCACTACGGTGATCATTTTGAAACATGGTCTAAAGCGCGCAGCAAAGTGGTGTGGCACCAAGCTTGATAACGGTAACTACTTAGCACGAGGCTAAGTAGTTGCCCTCGAGCACCCAAGTGATGCATTGGGTAACAACATAATACGATTGGTCTTGAGCTTTATTAAAAAAAGACAATCCGTTTGTTATCTAATAGTTTGCATACAACACACAGGGAGAGCTCTTTATGCAAACACTTCACCGAAAAAAACTCATCGCTCTAACGGCGGGCTTTATTACAGGCATCTTCATGTCGAGCGTTGTCACAGCGCAAACCGCAGCTGTGCGCGTAGGCTCTAAGATTGATACCGAAGGCAAGCTGCTAGGCAACATGATTGTGTTGGCCTTAGAAGCAGGTGGCGTGAAAATTGAAAACAAAACTTCATTGGGCAACACTAAAGTGCTGCGTGGTGCCATCACCGCAGGTGAGATCGACATTTACCCCGAATACACTGGCAACGGCGCTTTCATATTTGCTGATGAATCTAACCCCGCGTGGAAAAACCCCAATGCAGGCTACGAGCGCGTGAAAGCACTCGATATGGAGAAAAATAAACTGGTATGGCTAGAGCCTGCCCCCGCTAACAACACTTGGGCAATCGCAGTGCGCAAAGATATAGCCACCACCAACAAGCTAAAAACGCTGGACGATATGGCCAAGTGGATCAACGGCGGCGGGCAGTTTAAGCTGGCAGCGTCGGCAGAGTTTGTAGAGCGTGTTGATGCCATGCCAGCTTTTCAAACAGCGTATAAATTCAAGCTTAAGCCCGAACAAATTTTGACGTTAGCTGGCGGCGACACGGCAGTGACTATTCGCGCTGCGGCTGAAAAAACGTCTGGCGTTAATGCAGCCATGGCTTACGGGACTGATGGCCCTTTAGCTGCGTTAGGCCTAGTCATCATGGAAGACACTAAAGGCGTGCAGCCCATCTACGCGCCCGCAGCCACCGTTCGCGCCGAAGTATTGGCTAAAAATCCGAGCATCCAAACGATCTTGGCACCAGTGTTTAAAACACTAGATGGCCCAACGCTGCAAGCGCTGAATGCCAAAATTCAAATCGAAGGCCAAGACGCTAAAAAAGTAGCGGGTGACTATTTAAAGTCTAAAGGCTTGTTGAAGTAATTCGGCTTTTTTGTGCGCCCCGCTGCGTTGGCTTTTAACCCCGTTAGCAGCACACTAGTTCTGCTAGGTGCCTTCGCATTAGCTTGGCTGCCATTGATGCGCAGCGCACCCAACCGCATGCTGTCTGGCCAAGCAGTGACGGTATGGGAAGTATTGCAAACTTCACCGTCTGCGATTTGGGCAAGTTTCTTATTGGTACTGGTACTCAATCTGATGGGCTGTGTGCTGCGTTCTAGCCAGTTAATCCTTTGGTTGCGCGCTAGCTTTGCGTGCATGCTGATCGTTTTGCTACTGGCTTTGGCAGGAGGATACGCGCAGCATGTCGCGCTAACCCAATCGCCCATTGCACGCACTTCATTAGGCGCTGCGTATTGGTGTCTTGTGGTTCTGGCTTGGTTGTTAGCAGCTGATTGCATGCAGCGCTTGCGTGCACGTCTGCTACCTCGCGCCGCACTCACTGCAGTTACGCTGCTGCTGATTACGTTAATGCTCACCACAGGTTGGTGTGAGCAGCTATCGATCATGAAAGAGTATTTCAATAGGGCTGATATTTTCGGCGCGGCTATCTGGCGGCATATTCAAATTGTGTTACTTACCATGTTGCCCACATTGCTAATAGGTATCCCCATGGGGTGGTGGGTGCACCAGCAACGCAGTGCAAATGGCAAAGTGTTTGCTGTGCTCAACATCATTCAAACTATTCCGTCGATTGCACTGTTTGGCCTGTTGATGACACCCCTGGCCCTACTGGCAACTAACTTTCCAACTCTTGCGCAGATGGGCATTAGCGGCGTGGGCTTAGCGCCGGGTGTGATTGCGCTGGTTCTGTACAGCCTACTGCCGGTTGTGCGTGGTACGTTGGCAGGCCTGGACCAAGTGCCTTCTGCCGTGGTGAACGCTGCACGCGGGATGGGTATGTCACCCGCTCAACTGGCTTGGCGGGTAAAACTGCCTCTGTCCTTGCCTGTGCTTTTGTCTGGCGTGCGCAGCGCCACCATTGCGGCCGTGGGCATGGCCACCGTCACGGGGCTGATTGGTGCGGGTGGCTTAGGGGCCATTATGTTTGAAGGCTTGTTCAGCAGTGCACAAGACCTAGTGTTGCTGGGCGTGGCGCCCATCGTGGCTTTAGCTTTGATAACTGATGCACTTTTCAAGCTGTTAATTCAGTTCACCTTACGCGCAAGCCACACGGTGCAACCTGCGCACCAAGGTGCATTGGCATGATCGAATTCATCAATATTTCTAAGTCTTACGACGGCATCAATGCGGTTGACGGGTTAAATTTAACCATTGCGCGCAGTGAATTTTTGGTCGTCATCGGTCCTTCGGGGTCAGGCAAATCCACCTTGCTCAAAATGATCAATCGCATGGAAGACCATGACACAGGAAAAATTTTACTCAATGGCGAAGAAATTTATAAATTTAAAGTGCGCCAGTTGCGGCTGCGCATGGGCTACGCCATCCAGTCGGTAGGCTTGTTTCCGCATTGGACAGTAGAGCGCAATATCGCCACCGTCCCGCAGATGCTAGGCTGGAGTAGTCAAAAGATCACTCATCGTGTAACTGAACTGCTGCAGCTTTTTCAGCTTGACCCAGAACAATACCGCAGCCGCTTCCCCCACCAGCTCTCAGGTGGACAGCAGCAGCGCATAGGCGTAGCGCGCGCATTAGCCGCTGATCCGGAGGTACTCCTGATGGACGAGCCCTTTGGCGCGCTTGATCCTGCCACCCGCAGCGCGCTGCAACTAGAGATGAAGCGCGTACACCAAGTGTCTGGAAAAACCATTGTCTTAGTCACCCACGACATTGATGAGGCTTTGCTGTTAGCCACCAAAATCGTATTACTAGACCAAGGCCGCGTTGTACAAGTAGGCTCACCGCTAGAACTGCTAGCCGCACCGGTCAATGATTTTGTCATCGACTTTGTGGGCCGCAACGACAGAGGCATCAAGCTGCTATCACTTAAAAGCGCACTAACGTTAGCACGCGATCAGGCCGCTGTATTTGGCCCTAGTTTGCAGTGCGACACAACACTGCGTGAAATAGTTTCCTTCATGGCGGTGCATGGCGTAGCGCAGCTCAATGTAGTAGACGGCGCGGGCAAGCATGCCGGCGTGGTGCATGCCGCAGATATTTTTGCGCAAAGGGTGTGATGCAAAACAGCGCCACTGAAACCCAGCCTGTGCGCCCTAGTGCAGGCTGGTGGCGTGACCCCTTGCTGTGGGCTGCTATGGCCTTATTTAGTTTGTTGCTTGCACTGCCGCATTCAGCACCGTTGTTTCACGCACTGTTTCCCAGTATTCAGCGCCCGCTGTATATGCAAGAACCGTTCGCCCAGCTGCTGTGGCAACACTGCAAGCTGGTGGGCATCTCCAGTAGTGTGGCCATATTGGTAGGCAGTGCAGCGGGGGTGTACGTTACCCGCCGCGCGGGCCGAGAGTTTGAATCCATTGTGCAGGCTTTAGCGTCTATGGGGCAAACCTTTCCACCTGTGGCGGTACTTGCAATTGCGGTGCCAGTTGTAGGCTTTGGTGAGCTACCAGCGTTGATTGCCTTGGCGCTATATGGCACGCTGCCAGTGTTGCAATCCACGATAGTGGGCTTACAGTCAGTGCCTGTAGCAGTGCGCCAATCTGCTGACGGCATGGGCATGTCGCCTTGGCAGCGCCTACGCCAAGTAGAGGTGCCGCTGGCGTTGCCAGTGTGGTTAGCCGGGGTGCGTGCTTCGGTCATTATCAATATTGGCACAGCCGCCATCGCCTCTACCGTAGGTGCTAAAACACTAGGCTCGCCCATCATCGTAGGCTTGAGCGGTTTTAACACCGCTTATGTGCTGCAAGGCGCCTTGTTGGTAGCGATGCTTGCCATAGTGGTCGACTTGGCTTTTGAACGGCTGGCTAAAGCAGTGGCTTGGAAGGCTTAATTATCACAAGTTCTCAAAGGCTCATTACCTGTTCATTAGTAGCTGCGCATCACTACTTCGTCATCATTACTTTGTCATCACCTCGCTATCACCTAGTCATCACCCGCCGCGACCAATAGCTGGCGGCATCCACCAGTGCCACCAGCAAAATCATGGCGATCAAAATGCTGCTGGTCTCTTGCATTTGAAACAGCCCCATGTGAAAGGCCAGCATTTGGCCTAGGCCGCCTGCGCCCACCACGCCCAGCACGGCGGCGGCGCGGATGTTGTTTTCCCAGCGGTACAGGGTGTAGCTCAGTAGTTGCGGTAGCACCTGCGGAAAGGTGGCGTACCAAAACACGCGGCCTTCGGGCACGCCGCGCGTGCGCAGCGCAAACGCAGGGCCTGCGGGGGCGTTTTCAAAGCTTTCGGCAAATAAGCGGCCCAGCACACCGGCTGTGTGCAGCGCCAGTGCCAGCGTGCCTGCAAATGGCCCCAGACCTGCGCTGATCAGCAGCAGCGCTGCCCACACCAGCTCGGGGATGCTGCGCAAAGCGTTTAGCACGAGGCGCGTGATACCGCGCCAACGCGCCGGGTCGTTTGCGTGCACTTTGCTGGCGGGCAAAGCTAAGACCAGGCCCAGCGCGGCGGCTATCACCGTGCCCAGGGCGCTCATGGCCAGTGTTTCTAGCGCAGCCCAGCCTAGCTTGGCTAAAAACTTGCTGCTGGTCTCAGGCACCAGCAGTTCGCCTATAAATTTGCCCATTTTCCGGGCTGCGTCTAGGCTAAAAAATTGTGCCCATTTCAGATCGAGAGTCCAAAAGCTGGCCACGGTTAAGCAGATCAATCCAAATACAAACCAACATGCTTTGCACCGCGCGTCAAACATCGGCGGCGGCAGCTTAAAGCGTTCGTTGGCCGCGGTAGCTTTATTAACTGTGGGGATAGCAGTGGTGGGCAGTGTCATGGTGTGTTCAACCCAGCTCTTTGCGCAGCCACGCGCTGGCTTTGTCGGCCAGCCACACTAGCAGCATAAAAACGATCAGCATGGTGGAGACTTCTGAGCCGTTGAACATTTTCATCGATGCATCCATCTGCTGGCCCAAGCCACCCGCACCTACAAAACCCAACACCGCAGAGCTGCGAATAGCGCATTCCCAACGGTACACGGTGTAGCTGGTCAGCTCGGCAGCGTTTTGCGGCAGCAGCGCGTAGAAAAACGCTTGCATGCGGCCAGACCCATTGCGCATGAGGCTTTGCGTGGCATGGCCCTCGCCGCTTTCTAAAATCTCGGCATACACCTTGCCCAACATGCCGCCATAGGTCAGCGCAATGGCTATCACGCCCGCCGTGGGGCCCAGGCCCACCACGCGTACAAACACCAGCGCCCAAATTAGCTCAGGCACGCTGCGCAGCAACACCATCACCCAGCGCAGCAGGGTGCGCAGCACTGAGGGCAGTGCATTCATCTTGCCAGCCAAAGCAGACACCGACAGCACACGCACTGACAACAACGCCAAAGGTACCGCCAGTACTAGTGCCAGTGCTATGCCTGCCGTAGCAATGGCTACGGTGCGCCAGGTTTCTTTAGCCACCAAAAGTAAAAATTCGCCTTCGATTTTGGGCGGGAAGAAATCACCTAAAAACTTCAGTGTGGGTTTTAAATTACTCGCTTCAAACAAAGTCCAGACTTTAAATTCAGTCAGCACCAACATGGGCCACAGCAGCACTACTGCTGCCAACATCCAAAACAAACGGCCAGACCACGCTGGGTCGCGGTAAGTGGCAGCAGGTGTGAGCAGTGAACTAGTGGCCATGGCTTAAAGCGCGGTCAGCCGCCGCTTTAGCGGCAGTGCATCACCGCAGGCACTGCAGGTGTGGCCACCAAGTCTTCTGCGGCAGGTGCAGGGCCGGTCAACTCATGCAGGTGCTGCGCATACAGCTCTTGCAAATGTTGCGGCGTGACCTGGCCTGCTGGCAAGTCAAACGCCACCTGGCCATCACGCATACCGATGATGCGCGGGAAGGCCTTGAGCGCCATCTCTACATGGTGCAAGGTGGCCACCAGCGTAGCACCGCGCTCGGTAGCGATCTGGGTTAGCGCGCTAATGGCCTGTTCGCTGCGTGACGGGTCTAGCGCAGACAGTGGCTCGTCCACCAGCAGCAGCGTAGCTTGCGACGCCAAAATGCGCGCTAGGCC
>JANOSN010000575.1:0-2205 GCA_031415895.1 Polaromonas sp.
CAGCGCACCCGCCGCCGCAACAATGCCTGCCGCACCAGCGTCAGCCGCCAAATGAGCCAACCCGCCCTACTCCCCACCCAGCTCCCCGGCCAGCCTTTTGTCGCCTACAAGGGTGATGCACTGTATGTTGAAGACGCTGCACTGGCTGGTCTTGCACAAGCCCATGGCACACCGCTGTTTGTTTATTCAAAAGCCGCCATGCTCAGTGCGTTGGCAGCCTACCAGCGCGGCTTTGCAGGGCGCAATGCCTTGATTTGTTATGGCATGAAAGCCAACTCATCACTGGCAGTGATCCAAGTATTTGCCCAAGCAGGTTGCGGTTTTGATATCGTCTCAGGTGGCGAGCTAGACCGCGTGCTGGCAGCTGGCGCAGTGCCATCGAAAATCATTTTCTCAGGGGTAGGTAAAACACGCCTTGAAATGCGCCGCGCCTTAGAAGTAGGTATTGCCTGCTTTAACGTAGAGAGTGAGTCTGAGCTAGAGGTGCTAAGCGAAGTAGCCCTGTCAATGGGGAAAATTGCACCCGTCAGCATCCGCGTGAACCCCAACGTTGACCCGAAAACCCACCCCTATATTTCTACTGGCCTAAAGGGCAATAAATTTGGCATAGCCCATGAGCGCACGGTGCCTGTGTATTTACATGCAGCTTCGCTCAAAGGATTGAATGTGGTAGGTATTGATTGCCATATTGGTTCGCAAATTACCACCGTAGAGCCTTATTTAGACGCTATGGACCGAGTACTAGACTTGGTGCAAGCCGTAGAAGCCGCTGGTGTGCCCATCCACCACATTGATTTTGGTGGCGGCTTGGGCATCGACTATGCGGGCGACACACCACCTGCAGCTGATGCGCTGTGGAAGCAGCTGCTGGCTAAGATCGATGCGCGCGGCTACGGCAATAAACAACTCATGATTGAGCCGGGCCGCTCGCTCGTTGGCAATGCTGGCGTTTGTTTGAGTGAGGTACTGTACTTGAAGCCTGGTGAGCAAAAGAATTTTTGCATCGTAGACGCAGCAATGAACGACCTACCGCGCCCGGCTATGTACCAAGCGCACCATGGCATCGTAGCCGTTGCACCTCGCAGCGGCCCTACCACCTGCTACGAAGTCGTAGGCCCCGTGTGCGAAAGCGGTGATTGGCTAGGCCATGACCGCGATTTGAACGTGCAGCAAGGCGACTTGGTTGCCGTGTTGTCTGCTGGCGCTTACTGCATGTCAATGGCCAGTAACTACAACACCCGTGGTCGCGCAGCCGAGGTGTTGGTAGACGGCACCAGTGCACATTTGATTCGTCGTCGTGAGACGTATGCTGATCAAATGCAGTATGAAAATTTACTGTAATTTGACGTAATTGCTATTTATTTTGTAGCTGTCTGAGTAATGAATACTTGGACTGCTGGCATATTTTGTTGGTCAATCGTGCCTTAACTACTAAATCGCCCAGGGTGAGCGGTGGGAACGTATCGCTGGAAAAACTGTAGCGAGGTGCGGCCCACCATCTACAGATAACTACTCACTGTCGCGCGTTTTCGCGAAAGTTTTTTCAGCGATATGTCCCGCCGCCCGTCCAAGGTAAACAAGGACACCAAGCATTGCCAAGGGGGAATTAAAGCCTTAGCCAAACAATCAGCTAGTCAGGCAAATAACGCTACAAATTTAATAGCTACTTGAGTAATAAATACTTGGACTACAAGCGCTTTTCTTTGGTAAATTGCTCTAACGTGCTTTCTGAACCCGCTTTTTATTCAAAAACTGCACAACACGCCAACCCAGCAATACCGCCAAGATAGCGGCGTAAACAAACACCTCGGTAAAGTTGTTTTTGCCAGAGCGCATCCAGAAAAAGTGCAATATACCCAAGCCTGCAATTACATACACCAGCTTGTGCAAAAGTTGCCACCGCTTTGCACCTAAAGCCTTGATAGCGCGGTTAAACGAGGTAGCAGCTAAAGGCGTAAGCAACAAAAAAGCCGAGAAACCCACCAAAATAAATGGGCGCTTAATGATGTCGTTCACAATGTCGCCCACATCAAAACTCATGTCAAACCACGAGTAACTTAGCAAGTGCAGCACGACATAAAAGTAAACAAACAATCCCAGCATGCGGCGAAAACGCGCTAATTGCGGTGTTGTCGTGATGACCCTAAGCGGGGTGACCAACAAGACGATGCACAAGAATCGCAAAGTCCAGTCGCCTGTAGAGCG
>JANOSN010000576.1:0-3103 GCA_031415895.1 Polaromonas sp.
CGCGCGATTTTTGGCACCAGCACCCGCCGCAGCGCGGCGACCTGGCGCAATGGGGCGATGCGCTAGCGGTGTTTGTAGATGCAGCACTGCAGTTGCAACATCTGCCCTACTTGGCAGATGTTGCGCGCATTGAATGGGCGCTGCACCACGGCGCAGGTGCGCAAGACGCTGACCAAGAGCTGGCCAGTTTCGCTTTATTAAGTGAACATGCTCCAGAGCATGTGCGTTTGCAATTTGCGCCTGGCACGTGCGTATTGCCCAGCAGCTACCCTGCGGCTGCGATCTGTTTATCTCACCGAGGTGAAGGCCGTTTAGAAGATGCCGCAGCACTATTGCAAGCTGGTACTGCGCAAAATGCGTTGGTTTGGCGGCGTGGGTTTGTGCCGTGCCTGCAGGTGCTGGCTGAAGTTGACATTGGATTTGTGCATGCAATACTGCAAGGCGCATCGTTAGCCTTAGCGCTCGACGCTGCGCATGCAGACTTTGACTTTTGCGCTTGGTTGACTGCTAGTGTGCAAAGTGGGCTAGTTTTGGGTGTTTTGGTAGCAATATAGCCCTGTAGTCCAAGTATTCATTACTTCTTTAGCTATTAATTTAATAGTAAGTATTCGATTGCCTGGCTAAGAACTGAACTGCCACTCTTACATGCTGCGATCTGCGCGTCCCAGTCATCAGAGCGGCAGCGGTCTACCAGCTGACTTCACGATCAGGCGTAGCGCTGATTTTGTGAATCGACAAATCTGCGCCTTCAAACTCTTCCTCTTGGCTCATGCGCAAGCCCATCGTCGCTTTGAGCACGCCGTACACCACAATGCCGCCAAAGACTGCCCAGGTCACGCCCATCGCCGTGCCCAGCAATTGCGCCGTAAATGACACACCGCCCATGCCGCCCAGCGCCTTGGCACCAAAGATGCCTGCTGCAATGCCGCCCCAAGTGCCGCACAAGCCGTGCAGTGCCCACACGCCTAGTACATCGTCAATCTTCCATTTGTTTTGCGTTAGTGTGAACATCACCACAAAGATGGCGCCTGCAATACCGCCCACCACCAGCGCGCCCAGTGGGTGCATGATGTCTGAGCCTGCACACACGGCCACCAAGCCTGCCAACGGGCCGTTGTACACAAAGCCGGGGTCGTTTTTGCCCAATACCAGCGCCACCAAGGTGCCGCCTACCATCGCCATCAGCGAGTTCACTGCCACCAGGCCCGAGATTTTGTCAATCGTCTGCGCGCTCATCACGTTAAAGCCAAACCAGCCCACACACAAAATCCACGCGCCCAGTGCGAGAAACGGAATGGACGATGGAGGGTGCGCCGAGATGCCGCCATCTTTTTTATAGCGGTTGTAGCGTGCGCCCAGCAGCACCACCGCAGGTAGTGCTATCCAGCCGCCCACCGCATGCACAACCACCGAGCCTGCAAAGTCACGAAAATTCTCGCCCGTGGTGGCTTTGATCCAGTCTTGAATGCCAAACTTGTTGTTCCAAGCCACGCCCTCAAACAGCGGGTACACCACGCCCACGATGACAGCGGTAGCTATCAACTGTGGCCAAAACTTGGCACGCTCAGCAATGCCGCCCGAGACGATCGCGGGTATAGCGGCTGCGAAGGTGAGCAAGAAGAAAAACTTGACCAACTCATAGCCGTTTTTGGCGGCCAGCTGCTCAGCCCCCACCATAAAGCTGGTGCCATAAGCCACGCCATAGCCGATAACAAAATACACAATGGTCGACATAGAAAAGTCGACCAAGATTTTGACCAGCGCATTAACCTGGTTCTTTTTGCGCACGGTGCCAAGTTCTAAAAAGGCAAAGCCTGCATGCATGGCCAACACCATGATGGCGCCGAGCAAGATAAATAGCGCGTCAGCGCCCTGTTTTAGTGCTTCCATAATTTCTCTTTGGTATGTGGAGTAGTTGTTTTAGTTAATTTGCATATTTTTGGTGCAAAAAAGCACGAAATATCGAAAATGCACCGTTGATAAGCAATATTTGCGCCAAAAGAGTGCCGTCTTCCTTCTCGTATCTGAGCCACGATCTTTTGCAGCGCTCAAATTTGGTTGGCCGCGCTCCACCGGAGAGTCCCGTTGCGCGCATAGACCCATTCAGAGTCTGATGAGGTCGTTGGTGTGTGGTTGTTGATTTTTAAGCGTTTTAGCTTGATTAGCCATATGCCTCACAGCAGGAAACCTCCCCGTTCGGGCTGAATCTGTCGAAGCCCTCACAAACCCAACGACCAAGCACAGGGTGAACGGGTTGGCTATCTAAGGCAGGTGAATAATCAGGCGCTTTGGTGCTCTAGGCCCCAACCGCCTCAATGCTGCAGTTGTCAAGGCTGGCGTATTTTGAATTCGGTCTGCGCTAATGACGGACCTCGTGCAAGTGCAGCGGGTCAATGGTGAGACCAAAGATTTTTTATCTTTTGCGGCCAGAGCGCAGGGGGCAACATGCGGCGCTCGAAGTCTTCGCGAGTCAGCGCATAGTTGGCCACCTTCATGCCATGTTGCATCGTCAAGTAAAGGGAAGTTGGCGTTTTGCCGCTGCGGGAAACGCCCCACGCGGTGGTTCGATTTAATGCCCAGCTCTTCTTGCAACGGATGCACAAAGGTGCCAAACATATCCAAGAGCATGCCCTGGCAGCCTTCAGTGATCACTTTAAGCACGTCCATGTTCACCAGCGTGGTGAATACGATGGGGCGTGCACCGTCTGCGGTGGCTGCATGGTTGATTTGCCGCACAGCCTGGTGCGCTTTGTCCACCGTATCCACAAATGGTAGGCGTATGTGCCGCGCCTTGGCTTCAAACTGCGCCAGGATGGCATTGCCAAAGGTTTCGGCAGTAATACCCGTGCCGTCGGAGATAAAAAAGACTGAACGATGGTGCATAGTGGGGCCCCTACAATGACCACAATCTAGCGTATTTTTCGGGCCCTGCGGTTTTTGATGCACGCCGATGGGCCAACGTAGCAGCGGAATTACCACAGCGTCAGGCGATAGAACGCGCGCCCGGGCTGAACAAAAATTTTTAACTACCGGAGCTTATCTATGTCAACACTTTTCAACCTGACCGATCTGGTTGTGCCCTTCGAACAGCTTCGCATGACGG
>JANOSN010000577.1:0-2277 GCA_031415895.1 Polaromonas sp.
TTCGCCTGCCGGGTACATGCCTGGCATCTCTGCGGTTTCGCCGCCGATTAGCGCGCAGCCGCTTAGCTCGCAGCCTTTGGCAATGCCGCCCACCACGGCTACGGCGGTGTCTACATCCAGCTTGCCGCAGGCAAAGTAGTCTAAAAAGAACAGCGGCTCGGCGCCTTGCACTAGCACGTCGTTCACGCTCATGGCCACCAGGTCGATGCCTACGGTGTCGTGCATATTCCACTCAAAAGCCAGTTTGAGCTTGGTGCCCACGCCGTCGGTGCCGCTGACCAGCACGGGTTCTTTGTAACTCTTGGGCACCTCAAACAGCGCACCAAATCCGCCAATACCGGCCAGCACGCCCTCGCGCATGGTTTTTTTGGCCAGCGGTTTGATGCGCTCTACCAGCGCGTCGCCTGCCACAATGTCGACGCCGGCGTCTTTGTACGATAAAGGGGTGTTGGGAGATGAATTGCTCATAATTTGATAGCTGTGTGTAATAGCTGTTGTGCACGTTAAACGCCGTCTAGAGCGTTAAAAGCCGTGGTAATAAGGTGGAAAGAGGCTATTTTTTGCTGATTACCCAGCCTTTTGCCCCGTAAAATTGCCTCAATTCTAGGCGCAAGCGCTCATTTCACTGTATGCAATTTACCCCTACTCAAAAAACCGCTGCCGCATGGGCCGGCATTGCCTTAGGCACTAGCCTGCTGGTGTGGCTGCTAGGCCCTGTGCTGACGCCCTTTGTGGTGGCCGCTGTGCTGGCCTATGCGCTCACGCCGCTGGTCGACAAACTGGATGGCCTGTGGGGCGGCAAAGTGCCGCGCGTGCTGGCCGTAGTGGTGGTAGAAATCGTATTTATTTTGGTGGCCTTATCAATTGTCTTATTGGTCGTGCCTATCATGGCCAAAGAGATTCCGCTGCTGCGTGAGCAGCTGCCCGTGCTGGTAGACAATTTCAATGCCTGGGCCTCGCCCCTGTTGGCTAACCTTGGCATTAAGTTCACGCTCGATGCTGCCACGGTCAAAGCCTTTGCCATCAAATACTTCAACGCGAACGCCGAAGACACATTTGCGTCGCTCGTGTCATCGCTCAAGTTAGGCGGCAGCGTGGCGCTGGTGGTTGTGGGTAACTTGGTGTTGATCCCAGTGGCGCTGTTTTATTTGTTGATGGACTGGAAGAAGTTGGTTATCAAAGCCAAAGACCTGGTGCCGCGCCGCTTAAAAGCCCGCTTTGAAAGCTTCACCGGCGAGTCTGACCAAGTGCTGGGCCAATATCTGCGTGGGCAGCTGCTGGTGATGACGATTTTGGCGGCTTACTACAGCATTGGTTTGGCGCTGTTTGGGCTAGATTTAGCGCTGCCCATTGGTGTGTTTACTGGCTTGGCCATGTTTGTGCCCTATGTGGGCTTTGGCATTGGGTTGATCTTAGCTGTGCTGGCCGGGCTGCTGCAGTTTGCATCTATCAAGGCACTGGTCATGGTGGCCGTGGTGTTTGGCTCGGGCCAGGTGATTGAAAGTTTGTTTTTAACGCCGCGTTTGGTGGGCGAGCGCATTGGCCTGCACCCGCTGGCGGTCATATTTATGCTGCTGGCGTTTGGCCAGTTGTTTGGTTTTATTGGGGTGCTGATTGCGCTTCCCGCCAGCGCCGTGCTGCTGGTGGCTATCCGCAGGCTGCGCGCGGCCTACTTGGCCTCGGCCTTGTACAAAGGCTAAAGCCAAAGCTAGGGCTAAAGGTCAACTCAAGATGCAGCAAATCGCCCTCGACATTGGCCTTGTGCCCAGCGCCAGTTTAGAGAATTTTTTAGCTGGCCCCAACGAGGCCGCGCTCACCCACCTGAAGCTGTGGACCAGCAACACCCTGCGCTCACCCGTGCCCACCTATGTGTGGGGCGAGAATGCCAGCGGCAAAACCCATTTGCTCAAAGCCGTCCGCGAAGCACTGCGCGGGCAGGGCGCACAAGTGGGCTGGATAGACGCTACGGTGCACGAGCCGCCCGACTTTAACCCCGCCTGGAGCGCCGTGCTGCTAGATGATGTGCACCTGTACACCGCTGTGCAGCAGCACGCCGCGTTCAACTGGTTTATCAACGCCCAAACCGAGCAGCGCTGGGTGCTGGGCGCAGGCACGCTGCCGCCTGCTGACCTGCAACTGCGCGACGACCTGCGCACCCGTCTGGGCTGGGGCCATGTTTACGCACTGCAAGTATTGACCGAGGCAGAGCGCCGCGCCGTGTTGCGCCAAGAGGCTGACGCCCGTGGCGTGTTTTTAGGCGACGAGGTGATGGACTTC
>JANOSN010000578.1:0-5107 GCA_031415895.1 Polaromonas sp.
AACAGCGTGGCCGACGGCTGCCACGACGTAGAACGTGGCCTAACGCCCCTAGGTAAACGCATGGTGCAAGCCGTCAACGACGCAGGCATGTTGATGGACTGCTCCCACACTGGCCGCAAGTGCAGCCTCGATATCATGGCAGCATCCAGCAAGCCCGTCATCTTTAGTCATGCCAACCCACTCAAATTAGTAGAGCATGGCCGCAACATCACCGATGAGCAAATCAAAGCCAGCGCAGCCACCGGTGGCGTGGTGTGCCTGTCAGGCGTATCAGCATTTTTAGGCAGTAACGAACCCACCGCCACCGACATGGCCCGCCACGCAGCCTACGTGGCTGACCTGGTAGGCGTGCAGCACGTAGGCATTGGCCTGGATATCAGCTTTAGACAACCCGAGCTGAACGACAACCCCCCCGGCAACTACGACCCCGTGTACTGGTGGCCCCGTGAAGCAGGCTACAACCGCGCCATCGCCCGCATGAGCTACACCCCGATGCAAACTTGGCAGCTACTGCCCGAGGCCTTGGCCAAAGTAGGCATGAGCCCGGCCGACACCGCCCTAGTGATGGGCGAGAACATGGTGCGCGTTGCGCGGCAGGTGTGGCAATAAAGCAGATGAAAAATTGTAGATAAAACCAACTTTCTTTCTGCACAAATTATTCTGAATAATTTCGATATTACGAATTTATCCAAACTTTTTTCCAACCAGTCGCGCAGCCTTTACTCGCACTTTTGATATGCCCCTCAGAGTTTTGGCAATAAACTGCCTCTGTACCTGCTACTGAACCTGCGTCGGTGCTTGAATTTGCCGCTTTGCGTTGCGTCGAACTGGTATCTACGGCTTTTGGATCTGGCACTGATTTAATACGTACCTGCTGACAAGTCCAGCCACCCAAAGTGCATCCACCTGCCGTTGGGTAGAGATCGTTTCCACCATAAGGCCCAACGCGCCGCCATTCTGCCAGTGCAGGAATCGTCAGAGTAATTAGGCTCGCAACCGCGATAAATTTAGCTGTATTTTTTTTAAAGTTTTTCATGATGTTCCAATTTACGAGTTGTGCGAATATCAAAAAATTAATTTCACCAGCACAAACTCTAATTGATGAAGTTAATTAAGAAATTGAAAATTTATTCCATCGCACAGGGAGGAATACCTGCCGCAATGCATAATTGTTTTGATGGGTAAGCATCCCCTTTCGCGTTAACCCATTTCTTCTCGGTACTGTTCGGCGGGGTCGGGGCAAGTGGCTCTACGATGCGCGTGGGTGTACCGAGCTGGCCATCTAGTACGCCAGACTTGCCAACTGTGTAAATTTTCATAGTAAACCCCTTTGCGCCTGCCTCGTATTTTCCTGGTACTAGCCCGTTAATTTGGTATTGTCCAGTTGGCATCGGGCCAAAGTTAGTTTTGTATTCTTTTGAGTTTGCTAAATTTTTGGCGCATGAGTCTATGCAAACTAGCACGCTTGTCGGTGGGTTGGGAACTGGCTGCGTAGTGATCGGCTGTGAGGGCCCAGCTGCATAAGCGGCATGTCCATACATCATGCCGATTAGCAACAAGCTATGTTTCAAAGTCGATTTGTTGTTCAATTGTTTGAGATTCATAATGACTTTCGTAAACAGACATGCTTAACTTTATTTATCTACTAGCATGTCATTCAGTAGTAGATACAGCTTTGAGTCGTTGGCAACTAGCTAACGGTTCAAATTCATTTTCAAGGCGCATTCGCAATCTCGCGCCATTCACTCTCACCCACAAACTGCCCGTCGCCAGCCAGCGCCACTACGCGCCAGCGGGCGGCTTTGTTGGCCAGGGTGCTGGCAATAAACGGCGGGGCGGTGTAGCGGATGGTGCCGTCTTGCGCAATAGGGCGCACGCGAGCGGCGTATGCCTGTTTGCCGTTAGCCTCAATTTCCAGGCGGTACAGGCTGACGTTTTTGTTGTCGTGCCATTGAAAGACGACTGGCGCATCGTTGGCTAGCACAGCTGCTGCTTGGGGCGAGACTAAGTTGATGGCTTGTGGCTCGGCTTTAACTGCACTGGCTTGCCCATTGGGGCCGCTGCTCTCGCCAATGTAGTAGCGCAGCACAGGCAGGGCAAATGATGCGTTAGCTCCTGGCTGGCCAGCAATACTATCGCTGGTTTCTATGCGCAGCAGCAGCAGGTATTGACCATATTGCTCGTTAGGCAGCAAGCGTGGCGATGGACCAGACAATACGGCTTGGCCAGTGACTGGCAGGTAAATGTTTACACGCTCTATCACACGGTAGCGATGCTGCTGGGCGCGCTCTAGTGGGGTAAGGTTGGCCTCGGGTTGCAGGTCTAGCGCATTGGGTGGCGTGTCGGTGGGCTGAACAATCTCCCAGCGAGCGCGCAGCACGCCAGCGCCACGGTAACGCAGGGCTGCGCTCACAGGCGGTAGTATTTGGCCACGCTTAAAAAAGCCAATGTTTTGCAAGCTGCCACCGTCTTTAAAGCCCAGGCGTATATCGTTAAATGCCAGTGGCACGTTGGCCGCATTACCGTTGAGGCGCAGTTGCACCACAGCATATTTGCCAGAGCTAAACTGGCGCGTAAAGTAAAAAATGCTGTTACCGCTGGCCTGCGCACGGGCAGTGGCTTGGCGCGCTACAGTCTCGGGCACTACCAACGTTTCGCCAGTTTGCGCTACGTTATTAAACCCCATGGCGGGCCCAGTGCTACCTATTAAGCTAGCAGGCGCGCAGGGATTGCCCACTGTAACGCCAGTTGCAGGGTAACCCGCGTTTAGCGCGCTGCAAAACTGGCCAGCCAAGGGCGAATCTGTGCCCGACAGCGTGTAGCGCACGCTGATAGGCGACGGCGCGTTAAGCGCTACATCTACCAGCGAGGCAGTGGCATTGGTAATGCCGGCCGCAACTGGTGGTGGCGGTGGAGGAGGCTCAATTAAATCAACTTGCAAGGTCACAAAGCTGCCTGTGGACGGCGCTGGCAATGAGACGGCTGCATATTGCACGTTAATAAAGAATCTGCGACTACCTAGCGGCTGGCCTGCGGCAGCCAAGGTGGTGACAATGCCGCTCAGCTGCGCTGCAGTAAAGTTAGCTGAAAAGGTTTGTGGTGCGTTGCTACTTATGCTGGCACCTACGTTGGTGGTACCAAAGACTGTAGCTGGTGCGCAAGTAGCTGCAGGGCTTACACCCGGTGCGCTACCTACAATCAAGGCACTGCAGGTGTTCGCAATGGCAACGCGCGCGCCAGTGAAAGCAGCAGGTACTGAAGACGCTGTAGTAGAAACAGTACCTCCAGCAGCTACGTTCAAGCTAAACACCACAGGCGCTGCGGTATTAAGCGCTGCAAACGCCGAGGGTGCAGCAGCAAGTGTGCATAGTGCTAAAAGCGCAGATAGTTTTATAACGCTAGCTGTTTTATAAGCTGGATTGATGGGTAAATGCTGCAGAGTAGTCATACAACTCTTTCTAATTAAAAGAACGATAGGCTCAGGGCCGCGTTCAGGGTTTGGTAGCGCACCACGGTGCCTAAGGAATTGTTGTTGCTGTGCGTGTAGGCCAGCGTCCATTGGCCGGGTACTTTGAGGCCGAAGCTGGTGAAGTCAAAAAGCTTGAATAGTTGCAAATTGGCTTGCATCACTTTGCTGTCGCTGATGTTTAAACTGTCGCGGTCACGTGATGTACTAATGCTGGTGTTAAATGTGTAGCGGTCACCAAACAACCAGTTCACACCGCCTTGTGCAGTGTTGTTAAAGCGTTGCACGCCAGTGTCTTTGGAGGTTGATGTGCGTGTGCCTAAGCCGCCGGTAAAGCTGAGTTTTTCAGACGCGGTGTAGCCTGCTGTCATGTTGTGTCCAATGTCGGCTACGTCCATCGCTTCTACGCCTAGCTGCTGGTTGTCTTGCAAGATACGCGACAGTTGGTAGCCTAGCGTTAGCTTGTCAACTGTCCAGTTCAGCCCTAGGCCTTGGGTGGTGGCAAACACACTGGGCAGGTTAGCTAATGTTTGGCCTGACGGGATGAATGCGGTATCGGCATAACTGTGGCTTCGCCCCTGCGTTAGGCTGATGGTGGGTGCCCACAGGGGTGGTTTGGCCGTGTCTAACACTTGGCCTAGCGGCACGCCCACCGTCAGGCTGTAGCCGTGTGACCAGTTCTTTAAAAATGCGGCGTTGTCGTCTACGTTGTCGGAGCGTTTGGTTAATTGCAATTGGCTGGTGATCACGCCAAGAGTAGCGTTCAGACTTAGTGTGTCAGCTGCAAAATTGGAGGCTGCACCAGCACCCAGTGTTTTAAAGCCCATGCTGGCGAACTCATGTTTGCCTTGTACTGTAAGTGACAGTGGGTAGTCTTTGCCCAGCGGCACGTTCTTGAGCAAGTCATAGGCCACGTCAGCATACCAACTGTCGCCGCTGGTGGCAGGGCCGGGCAATATGTTGCGTGTACTGTCGCCCTTGGGTGTGTAGGTGCTTCGCGCATAGGCTGCGTCGGCGCGCAAAGTAGCTTCAGTGTTTTGCACTTTGGCGCGCAGACCGTAGCCCTTGCTTTCTTCAGCGTCTTGCAGCGTGGCTATACCCGTGCTTAATTTAGGTTTGATCACTCCGTTGAAAATAGTGGTCTCTATACGCAGGCCGCCCGCGCGTTCTAACACCTCGTAGCCAGCTGATAGCGTGTTAAGGCGGTGCTCGGTGTCGTTCAAACCCAGCGGGTTTAAGCCACCCACTATGGGCGTACCGTTTTGAAAAGCCGCAGCTATATCAAAGCGCTCGTTAAATTTGTGCGTTAAAGACAACCCTCGGTTGGCTACGGTTTGGGCGATCAGCGGGTTATTACCCGCCTGCACATGGCCCAGCGCGATGCCAGTCACGCCTACTTTGCTGGTGTAGCTGCCTTCTACCAAATAGTTGGCGATGTCTAGCTTAGGTGCCTCGGTGCCTTGGTTGCCAAAGTCCACTGCTTCAGGGCCGTGGCTGCTGCCTACCAGGTTGAGCTGCGATTTAAGTGACCAGTTTGCATCGCCATGCTCGGTTTGCAGGCCCGCTTGAGCCGTCAGGTCAGCATAGGTGGCGCGTATGGGCGGCGTAGCGGCGGCAGAATGTGCCTCGGCCAGCTGTGCC
>JANOSN010000579.1:0-6647 GCA_031415895.1 Polaromonas sp.
GCCAACGAATGCAATGTAGCCGCAAAATGTGACTTATTTGCGTTCTAGCAAGGGTGTTGAAAGTAAAATCAGGGTTAATCCTAGGCTTTAAGCTACCTCATTTACTTTTCAACACTTTTATAGAGAATTTGCAATGTCCCTTGATCTCGTACAACCTGGCAAAAACGCACCGCATGAATTTAACGTGATCATCGAAATTCCGATGAACGCTGACCCGATCAAGTACGAGGTAGATAAAGAAAGTGGCGCAATCTTTGTCGACCGTTTTATGTCTACCGCGATGCACTACCCCACTAACTACGGTTATGTGCCCAAAACCTTAAGCGGCGATGGTGACCCAGTAGATGTGTTGGTTATCACGCCAGTGCCTTTGATCCCGGGCGTGGTGGTGACTTGCCGCCCGATTGGCATTTTGATGATGGAAGACGAGGCAGGTGTTGACGGCAAAGTGCTGGCTGTACCAATTGACAAGAAATGCTCGTTGTACACCCATTGGCAAAAACCTGCCGACATGAACCCGCTACGCTTGAAAACTATTGCACACTTTTTTGAGCATTACAAAGACTTGGAAGAGGGCAAGTGGGTCAAAGTAATAGGCTGGGAAGGGCCTGAGGCTGCGCGTAAAGAGATAACGGACGGCATTGCGGCTTATAAGAAGCCTTAAAACGCTTTTTAGGAGCGATATATGCTTGTAGTCCAAGTATCTATTGCTCGGACAGCTATTGAATTCATAGTAACTGCATTCTCTTGAATTTGCACTTTTAACCGTCCAACATCTCCAAATTACGCCACACCGCAGTACAGTCCGCCGGTCGATCCTCAGGCACTTTGGACATCATGCAACTCAAAAACGGTTGAAACTTGGCATGCTCTGCGGGTAAGACTGGCGTAGGTGCGTGAATATGCGCTGCCAGCAGCTCGCCCAATGAGTCGCCTCGGTAGGGGCGCAGGCCAGTGAGTAGTTCGTACAAAATTACGCCCAAGCTGTAGAAATCGCTGCGGTGGGTTACCTCTTTGCCGCTAGCTTGCTCAGGGCTTACGTAATACGGCGTGCCAATGATTTGGCCGCTGTGGGTGCGCAGCAAAGAGTCCGTTTCTTCGCGCACGTTTTTGACAATGCCAAAGTCCACTAGCACCAGCTCTCCCGCAGCGCGGAACATCAAGTTGTCTGGCTTTAAATCACGGTAGACCAAACCTAGGCTGTGAATAGTGCCCAATGCGCTGACGATTTGGCGCAGCAAATCGACGATGCGGGGGTGGCTAGGGCGTTTAGCGATTTCAGTTTTAAATCCACCCCCCGACAGGTGTTCCATCGCGATAAAGGCGTATTCGTCGGTAAAGCCTTGGTCATAAATCTCAGCAATATGGTGGTGGCGAATGTTGGTCAGCAAGGCGTATTCTTGGATAAACCGGCGCAGCATTTCAGCGTCGCTTTGCAGTGAGGTGCGCAATACTTTAAGTACGACTTCAGATTTTTTGGCCGCTGAGTAGGCTAAAAATACATCGCTCATACCGCCTTCGCCCAGTTTGCGAATGATGTGGTAGCCCTTAAAGCGCTGTGGCTGCGATGTAAACGCACCCGATTGCAAGCTCCACAATGATTGTTTGAGCGCGCTCTTGGCTGCGCGGGCGGTATTTTGCGAGTTTTCTTTTGCCGCTGTGCCGATGGCTGCAGTTTGAAAGGCCTGCTCGGTGCCGTCAACACCCAATTGAAAGTCAACACTGGCCCGGTAGTTGAGCACCTCACAGGCGCTGACTGCTTGGTCACGCCCACGGATGCGGATAATTTTATGGCGGCCAGGCTCTACGCCGTCGCCTGCTAAATCGGTGGTTTGCGCACTTGCCACTACGCTCCAGCCTAATGTTTTGCCTGCCGCTTGTAAGCGCGATGCGATGTTGACAGTGTCGCCCAGCGGCGTGATCTCACGCGCCTCGTGGCTGCCCAATTGGCCTAGCGTGACCTCGCCGCTGTGCAGGCCAATACCTACTGAAAATTCTGGCAAGCCGCGCGCACCGTAAGTGTGGCTGACCCAGTGGCGAAACTCTATGGCCGCCAAGCTCAACCCCATGGCCGCAGACATGGCGCGGCTAGCGTGGGTAATTTCGGTAGTACCTGCCACGTTGCCACTACCGCTGTCGTGGCTTTCGTCCTCAAACAGCGCCAGCAGGCCATCGCCCAGCATCTTTAAATGCGTGCCGCCATAGGCCACCACAGGGCGGCAGGCCAGCTCAAAATAGCGACCCAATAAGCCTGCTAACTCGGCAGCGGTCAGCCGCTCGGCCATGCTGGTGAAATTGCGAATATCGGCAAACATCACCGTGGCCTGCAGGCTAGGGCCTGCGGGAATAGCGTTGTGCTCGTCCTCATCGTCCAAGCCAAAATTAGAAAATCCTGATGGTGCAAAACCACTTTCGCCAAAGCTAGAGTGCTGGCGCTCGGGCGCTGCACCCGGCCTGTATTCAGGCATGTGGTCTGGAATCAAATCGGGCAGGCGGTGTGCTGGGCGCGGTGATGTGGGGCTGCTTGGGGCGGGGGTATCGACTTTGGCTTTGCTGTTGGCATTGGGGTAAGTAATGCTCAGCTCGGCCAACGTATACGAGCCGCTGCTTTGCGGCTCGTAGGCCGATGGCTTGGTAACTTTTTTGGTGAGATGGTTGGGGTAGGTGATGTCAGCAGGGGTGCCGTAGCGGTCACCAAAGTCGGCGCGGGTTCTGTCCTCGCTTTGCGCTATGGCAGTGGATACCGCTTGGTTTTTATAGCGATCAACGCGTTTGATTTTTTGCAGCTGCGCGCGGATAGAGTCCAGCAACTCCTCGCGTTTGAAAGGTTTGGTGATGTAGTCGTCTGCCCCTAGGCCCATGCCTCTGCGCACATGGCTGCGGTCTTCAGCGGCAGTTAGCATGATGACTACAGTGCGTTCAATCTCAGGGTGCGCGCGGATAGCGTCTAACATGGCAAAACCGTCCATCACCGGCATATTCACGTCGCTGATCACAATATCAGGCAGCATCGACTTGGCTAGCACAAAGCCGTGTTGCCCATTGGGCGCAGAAGCCACCTCGTAGCCCTCTAGCGTGAGCAAACGCTCTAGGTTTTTACGGATAGCTTCTTCGTCATCAACAACAAGAATACGATGCATAGGGTAGAACTTTAATTTGTTGCAATGTTAAACTGATTTGATGACACCTAGTACACCTGCAATCCCAGCCCCTGTCACCCACAGCCCGCAGGCGGTGCAGCGGGCGATGGACTTTATGCAGTGTGCTACTGAAGGTGTAATTTTCTACACCCAAGAAACTATATTAGATTGCAACGCTGCCTTTGAAAAGCTGCTGGGATACTCGCGTGCGCACCTGTTGGGCCAGCATGTGCTGATCATGTTTCCTGCCCAAGACCACGAGATGGCTTTGCGCCATATCTACCTAGGCCGTGGCATGCCGATCAATGCCAAGCTGGTGGCCCGCAACGGTAAGCTGGTGGACGCAGAGGTGACCGGGCGTTTAGCTACCTACAACGGGCAAGAGTGCTGGGTAGCCACATTGCGTGATACCAAAACTGAGGTGTACGTAACCGAGTCGCTCGTGCGCTCACAAGCACGCTACAGAGCCTTGGTAGAAAACGCCGACCAAGTCATTATGTTTTTGCAAGACCGCAAGCTGGCTTACGCTAACCCCGCTGCAGCCAAATTTTTTAAGCTGCACCCTAGCGATATGCACACCCGCGTGTCGGTGCAACTCATTCACCCAGATGACCGCGCGCTGGCACTGCGCAGGCGCAAAGAAATGCTGGCTGGCGACCCTGACCGCACCGTCATGCTGCGCACCTTGTCGCCACCCAGCGAGCAGATAGAGCCTGACAGCGTTATTTCTTGGGTCAAATTTTATGGATCGCTGGTGGAGTGGGAGGGCCTGGCCGCTACGCTGATTTTTATGACCGACTTGACCGCACAGCACGAGACGCAAGAACGCTTGAGCAAAGCGCTGCTGCACGAGAAAGAGCTGGGTGATTTGAAAACCCGCTTTGTGTCGATGGCCTCGCACGAGTTTCGCACCCCACTGGCCACCATCCAAACCAGCTCAGAGCTGCTGCAGCATTACAGTGACCGCCTGAGCAATGCCGAGAAGGACGACGCGATTGTCGACATTCAGCGTTCGGTGCAGCGCATGCAAGCCATGATGGAAAACTTTTTAGCCTTTGGCCGCATGTCAGCCGATGCGATGCAGTGCAAACCCATGCCGATACAACTGCTGCCGCTGGTGCAAGAAATTGTGCACGACACGCTGGCTTTGGATGGCCACCAGCATGTGATCGACATTCGCCTGCGCGCGCCCGTGCACAGCGCGCTGGTGCTGCCGCTAGACACCACGTTGATTCGGCAAATGCTGGGCAATTTACTGAGCAATGCCTGCAAATACTCGCAGTTTGGCGCCCCCATTGACCTGCTACTTGAACGCGTAGACAGCGCCCCTGCGCTAGAACGCACCTTGCCCATGGCCCACATGCAAACCCCTGACTACCTAGCCAAGGCCGTGCTGCACCATTTACGCATCGTAGTAACCGACCGCGGCATTGGCATACCGCAGATGGACGTGCCGCTGCTGTTTGGCAGCTTTCACCGCGCCTCTAATGCGGTCAACATCCCTGGTACCGGACTGGGCTTAGCTATTGTGGACAGGGCCGTACGGTCCCACGGCGGCACTGTCAGCGTGCACAGCGTAGAAGGCGAGGGCGCTGCGTTTGAATTGCTGCTACCTTGGCAAGACTAATTGCTATACTATTTATAGCTGAATAGTCAATAAATACTTGGACTATGAGCTGTTTTCATGCTTGAATTTAGCCTGTGCAGAACTACCTTCTAGCAGTTATCTACTAGGCAAACCACAAAAACCCAGTGGCCGGGTAAAAACCCCACCATAGCCCGGTAAAATCTTAAGCTTTAACAGACTGCGCTTTTCTCATAAAGCGATTCACCTCATGTCCGCCTGGGTTTTGCCTGATCATATTGCCGATGTTTTGCCTTCTGAGGCGCGGCACATCGAAGAGTTGCGCCGAGAGCTGCTAGACACCGCCCGCAGCTACGGCTACGAGCTGGTCATGCCGCCGCAGCTGGAATATTTAGAGTCTTTGCTCACCGGCACTGGCGAGGCGCTAGATTTGCAAACCTTCAAGCTGGTTGACCAGTTATCAGGCCGCACCATGGGTCTGCGGGCCGACACCACGCCCCAAGTGGCCCGCATTGATGCCCACCTGCTGAACCGCCAAGGTGTTACCCGCCTGTGCTACTGCGGCCCCGTGCTGCACACCGCACCGGCCAAGCCGCACGTCACGCGCGAGCCGCTGCAGCTGGGCGCTGAGATATATGGCCATGCAGGTGCAGAGGCTGACCTTGAAGTGCTGCTGCTGGCGATTGACTGCCTGCAACGTGCGGGCGTGAAAGACATCACCGTAGACCTGGCCGACGCGCGCCTGGTGCGCAGCATGTTGGCTAGCGTAGTGGCCACGCAAGACCAGCTAGAACAAGTGCACGCCGCGCTAGCCGCCAAAGACGCTGCCACACTGGCTGTGCTAACCGCCAGCTTCCCCGCCGAGAGCCGCGACGGCTTGGCCACGCTGGTGCAGCTGTACGGCGATGACAAAGTGCTTTTAGAGGCTCAAAAAGCCTTCAAGTCCAAGGATTTACTGCTCAAGCAGCTATCAAATTTAGAGCAATTGGCAGGTCAAGTTAAGGCCGCACATCCGCAGGTGGGCATTAGTTTTGACCTGGCAGATTCGCGCGGCTACGCCTACTACACCGGTGCACGCTTTGCCATCTACACGCCAGGTGCCACCGACGCACTGGTGCGCGGTGGGCGTTATGACGAGGTAGGCTCAGTGTTTGGCCGTAACCGCCCGGCAGTGGGCTTTAGCCTAGACGTGAAAGAGCTCGTAGGCGTAGTGCCCAAGCGTGCCTTAAAAGCCGCCATTCGCGCCCCGTGGCCACAGGCGGCAGAGCAGGGTGCAAACCAATCAACGAATGAGCAGGCCCTTGGCCTGCGCGCAGCCATACAAGCCCTACGCGCACGTGGCGACACCGTGGTGTGCGTGCTGCCCGGCCATGAGCATGAAGTGCAAGAATTTACCTGCGACCGCGAGCTGGTGCACGCCGCTGGTCAGTGGGTGGTGCAAGCGCTTTAAGTCCATAGCTAACCCATAGTTAACCGATAGATTTAACCTTTTGTATTGAACGAGTCATTGATGATTGCAACAACTGAAAATATCGTAGCCGGCAGAAATGTGGTCGTCGTAGGCACCCAGTGGGGCGACGAAGGCAAAGGCAAGCTGGTCGACTGGCTTACCGAGTCAGCCCAAGGCGTGGTGCGCTTTCATGGCGGCCATAACGCAGGCCATACGCTGGTGATTAACGGTGTAAAAACCGCGCTTAACTTAATCCCCAGCGGCATCATGCGCCCGGGAGTGAAATGCTATATCGGCAACGGCGTGGTGCTAGACGCTGCCCACCTGATGAAAGAGATCGCCGGGCTAGAAGCCATCGGCGTAGAGGTGCGTTCACGCCTGCGCGTAAGCGAGGCTTGCCCGCTCATTTTGCCTTTTCACTCAGCGCTAGACGTAGCACGCGAGACTAAGCGCGGGCAGGGCGGGGCAGAGA
>JANOSN010000580.1:0-4140 GCA_031415895.1 Polaromonas sp.
TTCTATGGCACGGCCAGCCAAGTAGGTGGAGTGGGCGTATTCGAAATTGCTGAAGAAGCTATCCGCGTGCATGCAGCAGCGTTTGGTAACGACCCTATTTTAGAAAGCATGCTCGAGCCCGGCGGCGAATACGCTTGGCGCGTGCGCGGCGAAGACCATATGTGGACGCCTGACGCGATTGCCAAACTGCAACACGCCACGCGCGCCAACAACGCCGCCACCTATAAAGAATATGCGCAAATCATCAACGACCAAAGCAAGCGCCACTTGACCTTGCGCGGTTTGTTTGAGTTCAAGTTTGACCCAGCCAAGGCGATTAGCATTGACGAAGTCGAATCAGCCAAAGAGATTGTCAAACGCTTTGCCACAGGCGCCATGTCGTTGGGCTCCATCAGCACCGAAGCGCACAGCACGCTAGCCGTAGCGATGAACCGCATTGGCGGCAAATCTAACACCGGTGAGGGCGGTGAAGACCCGCTGCGTTACCGTGCTGAGATGGATGCCGCAAAAAGCGAAAACGCCAAGAATGGCGTGGCCGCGGGCACAGGCAAGCGCTTCATTCCCGTTATCAAAGCAGGCGACAGCATTGGCACCAGCTTAGGCGAAGGCCGGATTGTGTCTGACATTCCACTGCAAGCCGGCGACTCGCTGCGCAGCAAGATCAAGCAAGTAGCCTCGGGCCGCTTTGGCGTGACGGCTGAATACTTGGTATCGGCAGACCAAATCCAAATCAAAATGGCGCAAGGTGCCAAGCCAGGCGAGGGCGGCCAGCTGCCCGGTGGCAAGGTGTCTGACTACATCGGCCAGCTGCGCTACAGCGTGCCAGGTGTGGGTTTGATCAGCCCGCCGCCGCACCATGACATTTACTCCATCGAAGATTTAGCGCAGCTGATTCACGATTTGAAAAACGCTAACAGCGCAGCTGACATATCGGTCAAGCTGGTCAGTGAAGTGGGCGTAGGCACAGTAGCTGCAGGCGTGGCCAAGTGCAAGGCCGACCACGTGGTGATCGCAGGGCACGACGGCGGCACGGGCGCATCGCCACTGTCGTCTGTCAAACACGCAGGCACACCTTGGGAACTGGGCTTGGCTGAGACGCAGCAAACCTTGGTCTTGAACAGATTAAGAGGCCGCATCCGCGTGCAAGCCGATGGCCAAATGAAAACCGGCCGCGACGTGGTGATCGCCGCGCTGCTGGGCGCAGACGAAATGGGTTTTGCCACTGCACCGCTCATTGTCGAGGGCTGCATCATGATGCGCAAATGCCACCTCAACACCTGCCCCGTGGGCGTGGCCACACAAGACCCCGTGCTGCGTGCCAAGTTTCAAGGCAAGCCAGAGCATGTGGTCAACTATTTCTTCTTTGTCGCCGAGGAAGTGCGCGGCCTGATGGCGCAACTGGGCATTAAAAAGTTTGACGATTTGATCGGCCATGCCGAGCTGCTCGACACGCAAAAAGGCATTACGCACTGGAAAGCCAAGGGCCTGGATTTCAGCCGCATTTTCTACCAAGCCGATTTGCCAGCCGACGTGCCGCGTAAGCATGAAGGCGTGCAAGACCATGCGCTGAACAAAGCATTGGACTTAAAGCTGATCGAAAAAGCCCGTCCCGCTTTGGACAAAGGCGAGAAAGTGCACTTCATCGAGCAAGCACGCAACGTCAACCGCTCGGTGGGCGCAATGCTGTCGGGCGAAGTGGCCAAACGTTATGGATCTAAAGGTTTGCCTGACGACACCATCCGCATCCAGCTCGAAGGCACTGGTGGCCAGTCGTTTGGCGCGTTTTTGGCGCGCGGCATTACGTTGTATTTGATTGGCGAGGCCAACGACTACACCGGCAAAGGCCTGTCTGGCGGCCGCGTCATCGTGCGCCCGAGCATCGACTTCAGAGGCAATGCCCATGAGAACATCATCGTGGGCAACACCGTGCTGTACGGCGCAACCGAAGGCGAAGCCTTTTTGCGCGGCGTAGCAGGCGAGCGCTTTGCCGTGCGCCTGTCGGGTGCCACCGCCGTAGTCGAGGGCACAGGCGACCATGGCTGCGAATACATGACGGGTGGCACCGTGGCCGTGCTGGGCAAAACCGGCCGCAACTTTGCCGCAGGCATGAGCGGCGGTGTGGCCTATGTGTACGACGTCGACGGCCAGTTTGCCAAGCGCTGCAACACAGCGATGGTGGGCCTGGGCAAGGTGACGGCAGCAGCAGACCAAACCGACCCGATGCACCTTGGCCAGACCGACGACGCACTCCTGAAAAAACTGGTGGAAGACCACCACCGCTGGACCGGCAGCTTGCGCGCCCGCGAGATTTTGGACAACTGGGCAGAGCAGCGCGGCAAGTTTGTGAAGGTGCTACCACTAGAGTACAAGCGCGCACTGGGCGAAATGGCTGCTAAGGCTGCCAAAGTAGCTGCGTAAGCACATTTACCAATGAAATAGCACTGTAGTCCAAGTATTTATTGATTAGTTAGCTATTAAATTGATAGTATTTGAATAGTAATTAGATATTGACATTGACCCACTAAAGAGTAAACCATCATGGGAAAAGCCACCGGATTTTTAGAATTTGAACGCGTTGAAGAAGGCTACAAGCCAGTACCCGAGCGCGTAAAAAACTACAAAGAGTTTGTCATTGGTCTTAGCGATAGTGACGCCAAAAAGCAAAGCGCGCGCTGCATGGACTGCGGCACACCGTTTTGCAACAGCGGCTGCCCAGTGAACAACATCATTCCAGACTTTAACGACCTGGTGTTCCAAGGCGATTGGAAAAACGCCATCACTGTGCTGCACAGCACGAATAACTTTCCAGAGTTCACCGGCCGCATTTGCCCCGCGCCCTGCGAAGCCGCGTGTACGCTCAACATCAACGACGACGCTGTCGGCATCAAATCTATAGAGCACGCCATCATCGACCGCGCCTGGGCCGAAGGCTGGGTGAAACCGCAAGTGGCACACCACAAAACCGGTAAAAAAGTCGCCATCGTCGGTAGCGGCCCCGCAGGCATGGCTGCAGCCCAGCAGCTGGCGCGCGCAGGGCATGATGTGACTTTGTTTGAGAAGAACGACCGCGTGGGCGGCCTGCTGCGCTACGGCATTCCCGACTTTAAGATGGAGAAAATCCACATCGACCGCCGAGTAGAGCAAATGCAAGCCGAAGGCGTGACCTTTAAAACCGGCGTGCTGGTGGCAGACTTGGGTAAAGATAGCAAAGTGACTAATTGGGCCAAAGAAACCATCAGCCCTGAGCAGTTAAAGAAAGACTTTGACGCCGTGCTGCTGACCGGCGGTGCTGAGCAAAGCCGAGATTTACCAGTGCCAGGCCGTGAACTGCAAGGCGTGCACTTTGCAATGGAGTTTTTGCCGCAGCAAAACAAAGTTAATGCAGGCGACAAGTTCAAAGACCAAATCCGTGCAGATGGCAAACACGTTATCGTGATTGGCGGTGGCGACACCGGCAGCGACTGCGTAGGCACCAGCAACCGCCATGGCGCCGTCAGTGTGACGCAGTTTGAAGTCATGCCCATGCCGCCTGAGATGGAGAACAAACCTATGGTTTGGCCTTATTGGCCCACCAAGCTACGCACATCGTCGAGCCATGAAGAGGGCTGTGAACGCGAGTTTGCGATCTCTACCAAAGAGTTTATCGGCGAAAAAGGCAAACTCACCGCCCTTAAAACCGTGCATGTCGAGTTCAAAGACGGCAAACTGGTCGAAGTCCCTGGTAGCGAAAAAACCTACCCTGCTGACTTGGTCTTTCTTGCCATGGGCTTTACCGCCCCAGTCAGCCCAATTTTGGATGCCTTTGGTATCGACAAAGATGCCCGTGGCAACGCCAAAGCGAGCACTGACTTTACAGGCGGTTACGCCACCAACGTGCCCAAGGTATTTGCCGCAGGCGACATGCGCCGTGGCCAAAGCTTGGTGGTGTGGGCGATCCGAGAGGGCCGCCAGGCCGCCCGCTCGGTAGATGAATTTTTGATGGGTTTTAGCGACTTGCCACGTTAAATTGGACTTTGGAAGTTTAAGTCGCAGCAGCTATTGGCTGAAAATTAACCTACCATCCACTATTATTTTCATAGCTGCCTAAGTAATAAATACTTGGACTACAGCATTTTTTGATGCCTAAAGCCTATGTTTCGC
>JANOSN010000581.1:0-3834 GCA_031415895.1 Polaromonas sp.
ATGTCGCAAACCGCCACTAAACCCATACCGCCCGCTACCACATCGCCTTGCACGCGCGCTACCGTGGGCTTGGGGCATTCGTAAATCACCCGCAGCATCTCGGCCAGCTTGTCGGCGTCGGCCAAGTTCTCATCGCGCGAATAATCAGCCATTTTGCGCATCCAGTTCAGGTCGGCACCTGCGCAAAAAGCCGGGCCTTCTGCGGCTAGCACAATGCAGCGCACATCATCGCGCGCGCCTAGCTGTCTAAAGGCTTGCGTAAGCTGTGCAATCACTTCATCGTTGAAAGCATTGCGCACGTCAGGGCGCGACATGGTGATTTGCGCTGTGTAGCGCGAAGGCTCGGTAAAAACTAAGGTGTTGCTCATGCTTTGCTCTCTTCTTGCAGCATGAAAACCATATCTAGTACCGGACAGGGTTGGCCTAGCGCTGTCAACGCAGTGGTTATCTGCCCACGGTGGTGGGTGCCGTGGTTAAAAACGTGGGTCAGCGTGGCCGCGAAAGGCAGCGACATGGCTTGGCCTTTGCTAGTGTTGTAGCTTAGCTTGCCATCAAAGCGCTCAACAGGCCATGATTGAATCAAGGGCTGCCAATTGGCCGCGCCACCTTTGAGCGCTTGCCCGAGCCGCTCTCGCACAGGCTCGGCCTCCATGTCTAAGTCTAATTTTGGTGATTGGCCTTTGGCAAATCGCGGATACCACAGCAAATGCTCACCCACCAGCATATGGTTGAGCGTGCCATGAATTGATTTGAAAAATAGCCCTACATCTTTGCGATAGGCCGCATCGTCTAGCTTGTCTACGGCCGCCAGCAGGCGCTGCGTGGCCCACAGGTTGTAGCGCGCTAGGGTTGAGAAATGGTCAACCACATTCATGCTATGCGCCTCCTAAAACTGGTAGGCCGTGGTACTGCTGTATCGGCGCAAAATCACGGTCGTTATGAATCAGCGCGCAGTCTTGCTTGATGCACCACGCACCCACTAACAGGTCAATGCTGCTGCGCACAGTAACACCCACCGCGCGCAACTGGCGGTACATGCCCGCAGCTGCGCGCGCCACCTCGGCCCCACCCGCAGTCATCACTGGCAAGGCTGACAAGGTGTTATTAGCCAATTGCCACTCACGTTCATAGCGATAGCCGCGCAACACTTCCATAAGCACCACATCGAGCACCACTAGGTCGTGGCTAGAGTCGTCCAGCACGGCATCAAGTTGCTGCGTTTGCGCGGTTTGTGTGCCGTTGAAATAGTCAATCCACACGCTGGAGTCCACAGTGATCACGCTTTGCGCTCCACTTTGTACGCCACACCCGGCTCTTGCAACGTGTTGGCGGGCGCAGACCAGTCGCCATCTACGTCCCAATGCAATTTGCCGCGCAAGGCGCGAATGTCTTGGTGAGCCTTGCGCCGCGCTAGCAAACGCAAGCCCTCTTCGACCGCGTCTTTTTTGGTTTTGAAGCTGCCAGCGCGCATGGCAGCTGACATCAATTGATCGTCAATAACAATATTGGTACGCATGATTTTTCCGTTGTGTGTATGAATTAGAAATATTATACACACTACATGCGGAAAATGCCAAACTTAGGCTCCGGTATGGGCGCGTTTTGCGCTGCTGCTAACCCCAGCGCCAGTACGCGGCGGGTGTCTGCGGGGTCAATAATGCCGTCGTCCCACAGGCGGGCGGTGGCGTAGTACGGATGGCCTTGGGTTTCGTACTGGGCTTTGATGGGGGCTTTGAAGGCGGCTTCTTCATCGGCCGTCCACTGGCCGCCTTTGCCTTCAATGCCATCGCGCTTGACAGTGGCCAGCACTGAGGCGGCTTGCTCGCCGCCCATCACGCTGATGCGTGCATTGGGCCACATCCACAAAAAGCGCGGGCTGAAAGCACGGCCGCACATGCCGTAGTTGCCTGCGCCAAAACTGCCGCCAATGATGACGGTGAACTTGGGCACATTGGCGGTGGCCACAGCAGTCACCATCTTGGCGCCGTGGCGTGCAATGCCTTCGTTCTCTACCTTGCGGCCCACCATAAAACCAGTGATGTTTTGCAAAAAGATCAAGGGTATTTTGCGGTGACAGCACAGCTCAATAAAGTGCGCGCCTTTTTGTGCCGACTCGCTAAACAAGATACCGTTGTTGGCAATGATGCCCACCGACATGCCTTCTATTTTGGCAAATCCTGTGACCAGTGTGGTGCCAAAGCGCGCTTTGAATTCGTCAAACTCACTGCCGTCCACAATGCGCGCAATGATCTCGCGCACATCGAACGGTTTGCGCGTATCCACCGGGATCACGCCATACAACTCATCTGCTGCAAACCTGGGTTTTGCTATGTTAAGCATAGCTGCTTGAGCAATAGATACTTGGACTGTAGGCTTATTTGGCTTCAAATTGCGCACAATATTGCGCGCTATGCCCAACGCATGGGTATCGTCGTTAGCCAAGTGGTCTGCCACGCCCGACAGGCGCGTGTGCACATCGCCACCGCCCAAATCTTCTGAAGTGACCACCTCACCCGTAGCCGCTTTCACTAGCGGCGGGCCACCTAAAAATATCGTGCCCTGATTTTTTACAATCACCGTCTCGTCGCTCATCGCAGGTACATACGCGCCACCTGCAGTGCAGCTGCCCATCACCACCGCTACTTGCCCAATACCCAGCGCACTCATTTGGGCTTGGTTATAAAAAATACGGCCAAAATGGTCACGGTCTGGGAAGACCTCGTCTTGGTTAGGCAGGTTGGCCCCGCCAGAGTCGACCAAGTAAATGCAAGGCAGGAAGTTTTGCTGTGCAATCTCTTGCGCACGCAAATGCTTCTTCACTGTCAATGGGTAGTAGGTGCCGCCCTTGACTGTCGCGTCGTTGCACACAATCATGCAGTCAATGCCGCTGACACGGCCAATGCCTGCGATGACGCCTGCTGCGGGCGCGCTGTCGGTGCCGTCAATACCCGGGTACATGCCTAACGCGGCCAGTGGGGCAATTTCTAAAAAAGGTGTCCCGGGGTCAAGCAGCATGTTCACCCGGTCGCGCGGCAGCAGCTTGTCACGGCCAGTGTGCTTAGCGCGCGCTGCATCGCCACCACCTAGCTGGGCCTTGGCAATGCGCTCACGCAAGTCATCCACCACGCTGCGCATGGCAGCTGCGTTGGCCTGAAACTCTGCCGATCGGGCGTTCAGATGGGTCTGTAGTACGGGCATGGTGCTGTTGTAACCTGTTTTACATTATTTCAAATTATGAAAAAACAATTGACGTTTACGTAAACGTCAATTGACCGCATTGTGACAGATTATCTAAGCCGCAGTGGCTAGCAAATCTGGCAATTCCATCATATCCGTGAAGAAGCGCCGCACACCTACCGCCTGCAGTGCAACAGTGTTATCGCTGAATCCATCAGTAGGCACGTAGCCAAATACGATGGCTCCTGCAGCCACACCTGCGCGGGCACCGATAGGGGGTGTCTTCCACCACAGCACAGCGTTGAATGGGCACGCCCAGCGCCTTGGCGGCGGCCAGATACACATCAGGATGCGGTTTGTTGCGGGGCTGCTCGATACCGCTGAAGGTGCGGCCTGCAAAATAATCTCACAGCCCCACCTTAGTCAGCGGCGCTTGGTCGATGACGGCGTGGCCTACAAAGGTGACAAAGCATTCGCGCGCCGTTATCTGCCATCCCAGCTCTGACAGCATCACCTTCAACACGCCATTGGTAATAGGCTCGCTGTCTACCAGTACGCCATCACAATCGAACAATACCGCGTCAAATACCTTCATCATGTGTGCTATTGATTATGTAGCTAAATAAACAGTAAATACTTGGACTACAGCACTATTTA
>JANOSN010000582.1:0-1724 GCA_031415895.1 Polaromonas sp.
CCATCCACAAGCTCATGTCATGCATGACGGCCCCCGGCAACCGCTGGCCTGCACCTGCGTACCCGGCGCAGGCGGCCGCGCAGGTGCAGGCACGGTCTGGATGATCCTGAGCCGCCCCAGCGCGCAGCAGGGGCACTGCAACACCTCTACCGCCTTGACGCGGCGCATAAAGTCAGCCGCCGACTCCTGCGCTAGCGGGTTGGGTGCAGGCATCGCCAAGGCCGCCCTGGCCTGCCCCAATTTGACCGCCTTGCACCCCGCCGCCAGCAATCCATAGTGGCGAATCCGTTTGACCCCCTTGGGCAGGACGTGCAGCAGAAAGCGGCGTACAAACTCCACCCCAGGCAGACGCACCCAGCGTTTGCCGCCATGCCCGTCACCGCGCACCTTGAAGCTGACTTGGACTGTGCTGACCGTGCCAATACGCGCATTGGAAACAGCCGTGCGGTGCGTGTAGCGACTGAGGTACTCCAACACCTGCGCTGGCCCGCCCAGCGCCGCCTTGGCATATACCACCCAGCCGTGCTGGTACAGCGCAGCGTGGCGCTTGCGCCAAGCGGTGCTATCGCCTTGCGGATCACGCAGTAGCTGCCCGTTCTGGTGTGCCGCCTGCAAAGCCGCCATGAATTTACCGCGAAACACCTTGGACAGCGCATGCACCGGAAACAGGAAATCCGGCTGGCGTGTTGGCATCTGCCAATGACCCTGCGCATCCAGTGCGCCACAGGCCATGACCGCATGCACATGGATATGCAGCTGTAAATCCTGCGTCCAGGTATGCAGCACCAGACTGAAGGCGGGCATCGCATGGCCCGCACTCTGGTCGGCACTACCTGCACTATCTGTGCCGCCCACCCAGCGGGGGTTGGCAGCAAACTGCGACAGCGTTTGCGCCGTGCAGGCAAACAAGGTGTCAATCACCCAGCGCGGGTGGTAGCCGTACAGGGCGTTCAGGCTGTGCGGCAAGGTAAACACCAGGTGCGCATAGGGCACCGGCAGCACCTGGGCTAGCCGGCCTTGCAGCCAGGCCTCCTTGGCGCGTGCACCGCATTGCGGGCAATGGCGGTTACGGCACGAGTGGTATTGCCAGTGGCTGTAGCCACAGCTGTCACAGGCCAACTGCTGGCCGCCCAGCGCTGGCGTGCGGCAGGCCGCAATGCCCCGCCACGCTTTGGCCTGCGCGGTCGATAAAGCATGGGTGGCCAAATACGCCGCGCCACACTGGCGCAGCGCATCGGCTACGCTGGCCAAGGGCTACAGCCTGGGCAGAGCGGCCAGCAGATCCAGCGGGTCGATGTCTTTGGGAGCGCGAAACTGCGGGCTGATCAGGTGCAGGTATTTACTGGTGGTGCTGATGTGGCCGTGGCCCAGCAGCTTCTGGATGGTAAACAGGTCCACCCCGCCTTCCAGCAAGTGGGTGGCAAAGCAGTGGCGCAGGGTGTGGATACCGCCCGATTTGCTGATGTGGGCGCGCGTGCGCGCACCTTGGTATGTACGCTGGGCCATCTCGATACTCATCGCTTGCGCACCGCTGGCATCGTTAAAGAGCCAGATGTTGGGGCGGGCGTAACGCGTATAAGCGCGTAGCAACTCCAGCAGCGTAGGGCTCAAGATGCTGTAGCGGCCTTTGCCGCCCTTGCCGCAGGCCACCCGGATGCACATGCGGTCTGGGGCGCTGTCGATATCCGTCACCCGTAATGCGCAGGCCTCTGAGACGCGCAGAC
>JANOSN010000583.1:0-2806 GCA_031415895.1 Polaromonas sp.
CGCGTCCCCAACACCGCTGCGCCAATAATCAGCACCGTAGCCAAACCAATGCTCCAAGTCAGCGCACGCCCGGTCACCATAATCAGCAGCGCGGTTGAGGCCAGCGGTGTGATGTAGCTCAAGATGCCGATTTGCCGTGCATCGCCTTTTTTAAGCGCTGCGTCCCATAAGAAAAACGCTGCACCTAACGGCCCTAGGCCCATCACGCCCATGAGCAGCCAGTCTTGGCTGCTCAGTGTGGCAGCAGGTTCCATCAACGCGTGGCATAGCAAAGATAGTAGGCCAGAGACTAAGCCAAACAAGCCAATAGCCGCCGTAGGAAAACCGCGCCCCGTGCTGGCTAGCCGCTTGCTCATCAGCGAATAACTGGCCCATATAAAAGCCGAGCCCGCTGCTGGAATATAGCCCCACGCAAAGCCTGAGTTGGTGATGCCTTGCAAACCGTTTTTAAATAAACTGTCACCCAGTATGGCAATACAAGCCCCTGCAAAACCTGCGCCCGCAGCTACTAGATGTGTAGCAGACAGCGTAGTGCCTGGTAAAAACAGCGGCGCCATCACCACAATGCCCAGCGGCCAAAGATAGTTGATTAAATTAGCCTCAACAGGCGGTGCGTGGCGCAGCGCGATAAACAGCAAAAAGTGAAACCCAAACAAGCCGTAGATGCCCAAAGCCAAAGCGCCTTTAGTCACCTTCCATTGTCTAAAAAATGGCCACGCAGGCACGCTGCCAATTACTAGCGCAACGCCAGTTAGTAAAAATGGTGGAATGTGTTTGAGCGACAGACCCAACACCGCGAGCGACGCCCATAGCGCGATGGCGCACAAGGCTAAAACGGTAGCGGGTAGTTTATGCATTCAAAGGGTCTTCAATTATTTAATGCCATACGCGTTCAATTTTAAAACCGCGTTGCATTAATAGGTTCTGTACAGAATCTTGGCCGATCACATGTGCGGCGCCCACCGCAATAAAAGAATTAGTTTGCGCTGCCGATAAAGACATGATCATTTCAACCCAATTTTTGTTACGCGGAACAACGGAGCAATCAAATTCAATGCGATGAGCAGCTGCAGTAGCCAATAGTTGTAAATAATCTTTTGCGAAATTTTCGTATTCACCGGCGTATATTTGCACATAAAATTTTTTAAAATCAGAAACAGTACCAAACTCTTTTTGTAGATGCATCATCGACTCGAGATATTCAAGATAGTATTTTTCATCTCCACACTCGCTAGACCAAAAGTCATGACGGGCTACTGAATCTTCTAGACCAAAAGTCAATTTATTCTTAGCCTTGGCTAAAACCGCTAACTGGTGATCAAGTCCTTGTGCCATCGGAGCATGTTGGCCTTTAGTAGCTAGTCTGTACCAGTCCCATTCCGTTTGCTGTTTAAAAAAGGAAGTCAAACCATACAAGCTAGCTTTACTTAATTCAAGTGCATGCTCAGGACGTAAATCACCATTACTGACCATTTGATTTAGAAAGTGCCATGCTCTGGGCGGTGCTTCGCTGCCTGGAGGTCGTTTTTCAAGGCGCTTTAATCTTGCGGCGGTAGGTTCAAAGTTATTAATAAATACCCCGTACGATTCCATAGCGTAGCTTGAAGACGTATCAAATGCGCGCATGATATGTGCTGGAATTTTTGAAATTTCTTCAGGAACAGTATGCGAAACACCCAAAATATACAACACAGATGACCCACGTGTTGCCTTCCAAAGCAAGTGTGTATCTGTATGGCTTTTAGGACCTAAAACGGCAGCGAGAGCAAATCCAATCACCATGAACACAGCGCAGGCATACCAACCTTGGCGTGGAATCATCATTGTTTTAATTGCAAACCGTATCTACTAAATCCACAGGCTATTCACCAGGCTACTTAGCAACAGCATCGGTAGATGATTTAGCCCATAAGTTAAGCCCACCATCCACAGCCAGCTTGTCGATAGCCGCAAGTTCTGCCGCAGTAAAGCTGATGTTTTTCAAAGCACCCACTAGCTCGGTAATTTGCGCTGGGTTACTGGCACCTATCAGCGCGCTGGTCACTCGGGCATCGCGCAGTACCCAGGCTACGGCCATCTGCGGCAGGCTTTGGCCGCGCTGCTGGGCTAGATCATTTAAGCCGCGCACATGGGCCAAGTTGCTCTCGCTTAAGTGCGCGTCTTTGAACGATCCGCCGCCTGGGCGGTTGATGCGCGCGTCTTGCGGCGTGCCGTTTAAATATTTGGTGCTGAGCAGGCCTTGTGCCAGTGCACTAAAGGCAATGCAACCGGCACCCGTATCGTGCAGCGCGCCTAGCAGGTCTTCTTCTATCCAGCGGTTTAGCAGGCTGTAGGAGGGCTGGTGGATGAGTAGCGGCACGCCCATGCTGCGCAATATGGCGCAAGCTTCGCGCGTTTTACCTGCGCTGTAGCTGCTAATGCCTATGTACAGTGCTTTGCCTTGCTGCACCGCAGCGGCCAGTGCACCGCAGGTTTCTTCTAGTGGGGTGTCGGCATCAAACCGGTGTGAGTAAAAAATATCTACATAGTCCAGGCCCATGCGTTGTAAGCTTTGGTTCAGGCTGGCCAGCACATATTTGCGCGAACCGCCGCCTTGGCCATACGGTCCAGGCCACATGTCGTAGCCCGCTTTGCTAGAGATGATCAGCTCATCGCGGTAGGGCCTAAAGTCGCGGCGCAAATGCTCACCAAAATTGGTCTCCGCGCTGCCTGCAGGCGGGCCGTAGTTGTTGGCCAAATCAAAATGGTTAATGCCCGCATCAAACGCGGTGCGCAGCATGCTTTGCTGGTGCGCAAAGGGCGTAGC
>JANOSN010000584.1:0-3550 GCA_031415895.1 Polaromonas sp.
TGACCCTATAAGACGCAAAGCGGCTAAACCTGACCTTGAGGTACTAACGTTGTTACCCGCCACGCTGCGCTACCCCTTTGGGGCACTACTCGCGCTAGGCTCAGGCTCTAAACCGCAGCGCCATGGTGGTGTGTTGATGGCACTGACTGCTGCTGGCAAATTAGGCAAGGGCGATGATCTGGTGAGTCAGCGCCTTGACCTGGCTGACCTATATGCACCTTTGCACAGTGAGTTTGCTGACCTTAATATCGAAGGCTGCTTTATCAGTGGCGATGTGTTGCATCTGCTGCAGCGTGGCAACAAAGGTGGTAGCAATGGTAGAAACAGCAGCGCCTGCATCGCTTGGCATCTGCCGCAAGTGCAGGCCTGGCTGCTAGACCCAGAAGATACTCCCGCGCCTGCGCACAGCCATATCACGACCATCGACTTGGGGCACGCAGATGGCGTGCCATTAACCCCCACAGACGGATGCCTGTTGCCTAACGGCAATTGGCTGCTTAGCGCTGCGGCTGAAAACACCACCGACAGCTATGTCGATGGCCCCTGCACAGGCAGTGCGCTGGCTGTGGTCAGCCCGACAGGCCAGCTACTGCAACTGCACCTTTTGCAAGGCGCACCCAAGGTAGAGGGCATTAGTGTATTGGCGCGGACAAGTACTAAGCAAGTCAGCGTGCTGATGGTGACCGATGCTGATCACCCCGACGTACCATCGCAATTATTGACGGTGAACTGCCCAGTGTGATGATTTTGAACGATTTAGGTAATAAATAGCCTTGTAGTCCAAGTATTTATTGATCAAAAAGCTATTGAATTAATAGCATTTAGTCATAAAAAAACATGCTAACAGGTAACTGCGGGCAGGTTTTAAGCTGGTGTGACCTGCTAAGCGCTAGGGCACAAGATGATCTAATTAAACTGCAGTTTAGGCTACGCGTTTTGCCACACGCTTGGCGGCGCGCTTAGCTACGTGCAGTGCGCTGTCGCCAGCTACCTTGCGTGCCAACACAGCAGTTTGCTGCTCAGCGCTAGAGGCTAGGGTGCTCAGCGCAACCACGCCGGGTAGGGTGGCTTGGGCAATGGTGTCGATGGTGGTGATACCCGTTTTAGCTTGCACTTTTTCAGCACTGGCCAAAGCGCGCTCTACGCCGCCACCAGCCAGCTTGACTAGCTGGGCAACCATGTCTGTAGCGCTGTCAGTGGTTACGGTCAGGCCTTTGGCATAGTAGCCGCCGACCATGTGCTTGGCAGCCTTGGCGTTTTTAGCGGTCTCTGCGCTTAGCTGGGCGCGCGACTGGGCAAATGCCTTGTCCCAACGCTGCTCTAGCAAGCCTGCTACACGTTCGCCGCCTGCGCGGTAAGCTGTGATAACGTTTTTAGCAGTGTTGCCAGATGAGACGATGACGTCGTAGGCTACGGTAGAAAATTGTTGTGCGCTCATAGTGTGTCCTCAGATAAAAAAATGAAACTATTGAAATCTATGAATGGATTGTGCGCAAAGACGCTGCACCTGCGTAGTAGGCGCAATCTAACGGGCTAGAGTGGGCTCTCCAGAGCGCTGCGGGAGCGCCACCTTGTTTGTACAGACTGCAGGTGCGTTCAGGCCACTACAGTAGCGCTTTGCAGCTGCGCTAGTGCAGACTGTGTTAGCCGCCGCTCGTGTTGCAGCTGACTTAATAAGTTAGTGAGTTCTTGCGGTGGCTCTGTGAGGGTCTGAGCGGGTGGCTGCGCACTAGCAGATTGATTTGCGAGACTACGCATACAAGCCTCTTCTAGCTGGGCGAGGGTAATTGTCAGCGCGCTAAAGCCCATCAACATGCAGGTGCCTTTAAGTTGGTGGGTTAAGTGCACGGCTTGGCTGTAGTCACTATTTTGTACTGCTGCGGTAATGGCGCTGATTGCGTGGGAGGGTTGGTCTAACAGCGCGGCAAGCTGCAGGTTCACCGTGCTGGGGGGCATAAGGTCTACGAAACCTGCAAAAACTTCTGCGTCAATCCACGCTGTTGGATTGGACGCTGCGACGGGCTGAGCCTGGCTGCTGGGCAGCAAGCTGGGCGACGGTGCGCCAGCACAGCGCGCTAGCACTTGGCGCAGCTCGTCAATCAACAGTGGCTTGGCTAAAAATTCATTGGCCCCTGCGTCTATCGCGTTTTGTCGTGCATTGTTCAATATATCTGCCGTTACCATCACAATTTTGGTGAGGGCGGAATCACCATTTAGCTTGCGAATCGCACGTGTAGCTGATGCACCGTCCATATGGGGCATGTGCAGATCCATCAGCACCACATCAAAGTGATTTTGGCGCACAAGGTCTACTGCCAGCAAACCGTTCTCGCAACTGGTGACGCTATGGCCTAATTTTTCTAACAAGATACGCAGATATTTGACGTTGATGGCCAAGTCGTCCACTATCAGTACCTGCAAACTTTGGCAAGACACTGCTTGTAAAACCTTCAGCGCTTGGGGTGCCTGCACTGGCACAACAGGCAGTAACAAGGTAAAGGTCGAGCCTTGACCCAGTGTGCTGACAACGTTGATGGTGCCGCCCATCAGGCGCGCTAGAGTGCGCGAAATTTCAAGACCCAAGCCCGAGCCGCCATAGCGCCGGTGAATAGATAAATCGCCTTGGTGAAAACGCGAAAACAAACCGTCTAGAGTTTTGCTGTCCATGCCGATACCGGTGTCTTGCACAGAAAATTGCATGCTGTCGTGAGGTGCCTGCCCCTGCGCACGCACCAGCGTGCAGCGCAGCGACACATTACCTGTGTCAGTGAATTTGATGGCATTGTTGAGTAGGTTAAATAAAATCTGGCTCAAGCGTGTGGCATCAGCCTCAATCCATTGCGGCAGCTGTGGGTCAATCTCTACGGTCAAGCCTAGGTTTCTTTCTTGCGCAGCCGCCAGCATCAAGGCTTGCACCTCATGCACCAACAAGTGTAGGTCGACAGGGCTGACACGCAGTTTGAGCGAGCCGGCTTCTACAGTTGATATGTCCAAAATGTCGTTCAAAATACCTAGCAAATGCCGCGCGGATACCAATGCTGTGTGGGTGTAGTCTTGCTGTTGACCCGATAGCGGGCTTTCAGACAGCAAGTTAAGCATGCCTAGCAACCCTTGAAACGGTGTGCGCAGCTCATGGCTCATATTGGCCAGAAACACGCTTTTGGCTTGGCTGGCGCTCAGCGCTTTGCTGCGTGCACTGCGCAAGCTGCGGGTGAGCATAAGCAGCTGATAATTGTGCCGGCGTTGGCGGCGGGCATACAAAGTAAACCCTACTAATGCGCCCGTCATCAGCAGCAGATGTACACACACCAGCGCAAATATCCAATTATTTTGATTTTTGATAGTGGTGTTGCGCACAGCGATTTCGTTGTACACCACCCCAGTAGCGTAGTTAGAGAGATCGCGTAGAGCATCTTCATCACGATTGGACTGCGCTAGTAGTTTGCGCATAGCAGTCCAGTTCAATGGCCGCGTCACCAAATTCATCATCAGGGGGTCAGCTTGCGTAATAAATGCGTTGAGTTTTTCAAACATTACGAGGTATTCAGTC
>JANOSN010000585.1:0-2698 GCA_031415895.1 Polaromonas sp.
GCCGCGTCGCGCACGTCTAGGCGGGCCTTGACCATATTGCCCAGCTCTAGCAGGCGCATGCCCAAGCGGTAACTGCCAGCCTCGGGTCGATCAACATAGCGGCCTATGGTCAGGTCGTTCAAAATGCGGTGCGCGGTGGACGGGTGCAGGCCGGTTTTTGCGCTGATTTCTTTGAGCGAAATGGCCTCTTCGCGCGAGGCCAGCACGTCGATCAGGCTGAACATGCGCTCCATCACCTGAATGGCGGGGGTGCTGTGTTGGGGCAGAGGTTTTTTCATGGGCGGTGGGGTGCGTGTGCTGTAGCTTAGTTGGCTAAATTGCATATCTTACCGCTAAATTTTACCCTATGAAATTAGAATCTTTCATGGCATGGGCGCTAGAGGGGCCTCGGGCAGTTTGGACAAGCGTGGTTTCCATAAGCCCTCGCGCAGAACTTGGTTGGGGGCAAACTGTGCTTTGTAGGCCATTTTGGGGCTGTTTTCGATCCAGTAGCCTAGGTAGACATGGGGTAGCTGCAGCAAGCGCGCCTGCGCGATCTGCCACAGTACGTTGTAGGTGCCGTAGTGGGTGCGCGGCTCGGGCTCATAAAAGGTGTAGACAGCGGATATTCCGGCGCTCAGCACGTCCAAAATCGATACCATTTTGAGTGGGCCCAGGGTGCCCTCAGGCGCGCCTGCGGGCGGCGGCTCGCGAAACTCGACCATGCGCGAATTCACCCGGCTTTGCAGCAAAAACTGGGTGTACTGGTCAATGCTGTCGTGGTCCATGCCGCCGCCTGCGTGGCGGCCGGTTTGGTAGCGCAGGTACAGCTGGTAATGCTCGGGAATAAAGCCCAACTTGAGCACGCGCACTTGCAAATGGCTGTGCGCTTTGTGTGCGCGGCGCTGGCTGCGGTTAGGCATAAAGCTGTCTGCATCGACACGCAGGGGCACGCAGGCATTGCAGCCGTCGCAATACGGCCGGTAGGTGAACATGCCGCTGCGCCTAAAGCCACTGGCTACCAGCTCAGAATACGCTTCGTTATGGATTAAGTGGCTGGGCGTGGCCACTTGGCTGCGGGCGGTTTTGCCCGGCAAATAGCTGCAGGGGTAGGGCGCCGTGGCATAGAACTGCAGCGTTTGAAGGGGCAAGTCCTTAAGGTGCGTCATAAGGGTGTGTCACTTGGGGTCGTGTGTGGTTTAGGTGGCCGTGGGTGTAAAGGCTAAAACAACTGGCTCCAGTATACGGGGTCAAACTGCCAAGCGGGTGCTGGCTGATGGCAAGCCCTGGCCACTGCGTGGCAAAAATTTTCTCGCGGCATCTCGCAGGCACCCAAGCTGGCCAGATGGGGGGTGTTTTGCTGGCAATCAATTTGCACCACGCCGTGCGCTTTGCACAGCGCCACCAAGGCAGCTAGCGCAATTTTGGACGCATCGCTGGCGCGGCTGAACATCGACTCGCCAAACACTGCGCCGCCCACATTAGTGCAATACAAGCCGCCCACCAGCTGGCCGTCAACCCAAGTTTCAATGCTGTGCGCGTGACCTGCGGCGTGCAAGGTGCAATACGCGTCGATCATGGCTTGCACTATCCAGGTGCTGCGCTGGCCCTCGCGCGGGGACTGCGCGCAGGCGTTGATGACTGCTGCAAAGTCGTGGTCAATGCGCACCTCGCAGCCGGGGGTGTAGCTAAATTTGGCCAGCGTTTTGCGCAGGCTGCGGTGCAGCTTAAAGTCGGCCACTTGCAGCACCATGCGCGGGTCGGGGCTCCACCACAAAATGGGTTGATCGTCGCTGTACCACGGGAAGATGCCTTGCGCATACGCACGCGTCAGCGTGGGCACATCTAGCGCGCCACCGGCTGCTAGCAAACCTGCTGCATCGCTGCCCGCGCCCCATGCAGAGGCTACGTGGGGGAAAGCATCACCCGGTTCAAGCCAAGGAAGTTTAGAGGGCTGTTGGGTCACTGTGGCAGCGCTGCGTGCGTGTTAGCTAGGATTATTGCGCCGTCCAGCCGCCGTCTACCTGCCACGCCACGCCTTGCACGTTGCGTGCACCCGCGCTGCACAGGTACACCGCCAAGTCGCCCAGTTCTTCAGGTGTGGTGAACTGGTTTGAAGGCTGCTTTTCACCCAGCAATAACTTTTTAGCTTCGTCGTTGCTAATTTTGAGTTCAGCAGCTTTGGCATCGACCTGCTTTTGCACCAGCGGTGTCAGCACCCAGCCGGGGCAAATAGCGTTACACGTTACACCTGTGTTGGCGTTTTCCAGCGCGGTGACTTTGGTTAAACCCACCAAGCCGTGTTTGGCCGCCACATAAGCCGACTTGTTGGCCGAGCCTACCAAGCCATGCACCGAGGCGATGTTGATAATGCGGCCCCATTGTGCTTTTTGCATAGCAGGCAGTGCCAAGCGGCTGGTGTGAAAGGCGCTGGTCAGGTTGATGGCGATGACTGCGTCCCAGCGGTCGGTGGAGAAGTCTTGCACCGCAGCCACGTGCTGAATGCCAGCGTTATTCACCAATATATCTACGCGGCCAAAGCGTGCAGCAGCGGCGTGCATCATGGCCTCGATCTCGACAGGTTTACTCATGTCTGCACCGTGGTACAAAGTTTGTACGCCTAGCGCTTCAATATCTTTTTGCACTCCGGCATATTCACCAAAGCCATTAATCACAATGTTTACGCCTTGCGCGGCCAGCTGTTTAGCAATACCCAGGC
>JANOSN010000586.1:0-6250 GCA_031415895.1 Polaromonas sp.
CTGCCTTGACCATCGGGTAGACGTTTTCGGTAGGGTCGGTGCGGAAATCCATAAACACCGTGCGATCTTTGAGCTTGCGGGCTTCGCGCAGCGCAGGCTCTACGTCTTGCGGCTTTTCGATCAGCATGCCGACGTGGCCATAGGCCTCGGCCAGCTTTACAAAGTTGGGTAGCGCATCCATGTAGCTGTGGCTGTAGCGGCCTTCATAGTCCAGCTCTTGCCACTGTCGCACCATGCCTAAATAGCGGTTATTAAGCGACACAATTTTGATGGGCGTGTTGTACTGCAAGCAGGTGGACAGCTCTTGAATGCACATCTGCACCGAGCCTTCACCAGTGATACAAAACACCTCGGCTTCGGGCTTGGCCAGCTTGATGCCCATAGCGTAGGGAATGCCCACCCCCATGGTGCCCAGGCCACCAGAGTTGATCCAGCGACGTGGCTGGTCAAAACGGTAGAACTGCGCAGCCCACATTTGGTGCTGGCCCACGTCCGACGTGATGTAAGCGTCGCTGTCTTTGGTCATGTTCCACAGGCTTTGCACTACGGCCTGCGGTTTGATGACGTCTTTATTGCCTTTGTCATAGGTCAGGCAATCGCGCTTGCGCCAAGCGTCAATCGTTTCCCACCATGCGCCCAGAGCATTGGCATCGGGCTTGGTGGTGGACTCTTTGATCATGGCGATCAGCTCAGTCAGCACGTCTTTAACGTCGCCCACGATAGGGATGTCGACTTTGACGCGCTTAGAAATGCTGGACGGGTCGATGTCAATATGGATGATCTTGCGTTCGTTTTGCGCAAAGTGTTTGGGGTTGCCAATCACGCGGTCATCAAAACGTGCGCCTACGGCCAGCAGCACATCGCAGTTTTGCATGGCTTGGTTAGCCTCTACCGTGCCGTGCATGCCCAACATGCCTAAAAACTTGCGGTCGCTGGCAGGGTAGGCACCTAAACCCATCAAGGTGTTGGTACAAGGGTAGCCCAGCATGTCGACCAAGGTGCGCAGCTCGGCACTGGCGTTAGACAAAATCACGCCGCCACCGGTGTAAATGTAAGGGCGCTTGGCGTTCAGCAGTAGCTGCAAAGCCTTGCGGATTTGCCCGCTATGGCCTTTGCGCACTGGCTGATAACTACGCATCTCCACTGGTTTTTTATATTCGGCGTTGTCGAAAGCTGTTTTGTTGAAACTCACGTCTTTTGGAATATCCACCACCACTGGGCCAGGGCGGCCACTGCGTGCAATATGGAATGCGCGCTTCATGGTTTCAGCCAAGTCGCGAACGTCTTTGACTAAAAAGTTGTGTTTAACGATGGGGCGGGTGATGCCCACGGTGTCACATTCTTGAAAAGCGTCCAGGCCAATAGCGTGCGTAGGCACCTGGCCGGTGATGATCACCATGGGAATACTGTCCATGTAGGCAGTAGCAATCCCGGTGACGGCATTGGTTGCGCCGGGGCCAGACGTGACCAGCGCCACGCCCACATCGCCTGTGGCGCGGGCATAGCCGTCGGCTGCGTGCACGGCTGCCTGCTCATGGCGCACCAAAATGTGCTGCATGGTTTCTTGCTTATAAAAAGCGTCGTAGATGTGCAACACGGCACCACCGGGGTAGCCCCAAACGTACTTTACGCCTTCGGCTTGCAGTGTTTTAACTAGGATTTCAGCGCCGCGTAATTCGGGCAATTGGCCAGCAGGTGTGGCAGATGTTGTGGTAGACGAAGCTACAGAGGCGATTTCAGCCTTAGAGATTTCCATATTCAACCTTTCAAAGTTTCTAGCATGAAACTTGAGTGTTGCCCCTCACGCGCTCTTGCGAAGCCGTTGCGGGACTTAAGCGCTCTGACCATGGACGAACTACTGTGCGTCGGATCAGAACCCGTTTGCTGGTATTGACTAGCAGTTTGTATTATCGCATTGCAATAAACCATTTTTATGCGTAACTGCGCAAAAACTGTCTTTAAACTTGTCTCAAAACCTCAAAACAGCCCCCGCGATGCCATAATTTGACCTAGACAAATACCATCCGCGCCACGGCGGATGCCCTAAAAATTAACCCGCACCCGCTTTGGCTACCGAGCAAGAAATCTCCGACTTTTTGAAAAGTGTTGAAAAACGCGCCTTCAAACGCTCGGTCTACCATGTGCGCGACGAAGACGCTGCGCTAGACATCGTGCAAGACAGCATGATCAAATTGTGCGAGGCTTACTCAGACAAGCCCGCCGCCGAGCTGCCGATGCTGTTTCACCGCATCTTGTCCAACACCACTTTAGACTTTTTTCGTCGCAAAAAGACCCGTAACGCCATTTTCTCGAACATGAGCGATTTTGAAGTCGCCGGGGAAGACGGCGACTTTAATTTATTGGAAACTTTGGAGGCTCTAGACCACTCAGAAGGCACAGAAAGTGCACAAACCAGCACCGAGCGGGCACAAACCTTGCGTCAGATTGATGGTGAAGTGCAACAGCTCCCCACACGTCAACGGGAAGCCTTCCTGATGCGTTACTGGGAGGAGATGGATGTGGCTGAAACTGCTGCAGCCATGGGCTGCTCTGAAGGAAGTGTGAAAACACACTGTTCGCGGGCGGTGCAAGCGCTGAGTAAAGCACTCAAAGCAAAGGGAATAAAATTATGAAAAATGTCAATACACCGCACGTAGATGCACTACAAGACCAATTCGGCCTAAAAATTATCGCCAGCTTGAACGAGCAGGCACTACCGCACGACATTTCTGAGCGCCTGCGCGTGGCCCGCCTAAGCGCCATGGCACGCATGCCTAAGGTACTGGCAACGCAAACCGCGTTTTCGGCCAGCATGTCAGGCGGCGCTGCAGTACTTGGCGGCAACCCGTTTGACGACGGTGCTACTTGGCTTAACCGTATAGCGTCTGTAGTGCCATTGCTAGCTTTGGTGGCAGGCTTGATCATGGTCAGCTCCATGACTGACGACCAAAACGCCCGAGAAATTGCCGATGTCGATGTGCAACTACTGACCGATAACCTGCCCCCCGCAGCGCACACCGACTCTGGTTTTGCCCAATATTTAAAATTTGGCCCACCCCAGCCCTGATTTTATTGACTACCATGTTTGCCCCAGCCGTTTCACACTCTGGCCCGCGCTGCACACTGAGCGCGACGCTGGTGTGCGCGGCCCTAGGGCTATTGACTAGCGCAGGCGCTCAAACTACTGCGCCTGTAGTTAAAGCGGCCTCTGCTGTTGCGGCACCATTGGTAGCTGCACCCCCCCCCGCTGTAGCGAATATTGAGGCAGCCAAAACTGGTGGCCCGCAGTGGAAAGACTTGCTACCTGCGCAACAAGCCGCTTTAGCGCCCTTGTCTGCTAGCTGGCCGGGCATGAACAGCAACCAAAAAAGCAAATGGCTGGTGTTGTCTAAAAACTACGCTACCCTGCCCGCGGCAGAGCAAGGCAAACTGCAAACCCGCATGAGTGACTGGGCTAAGCTCACTCCACAGCAGCGCGCCCAGGCACGGCATAATTTTGCTGTAAACCAAGCCTTAACCAGCGGTTTAACCGCCGAGCAGCGCGCTGCCCAATGGCAGGCTTACCAGTTGCTGAGCCCACAAGAAAAACAACAATTGGCAGCCAAATCGACCAAAGCTCCCGTGGGCACTGCCACCGACCCGCGCCCTAGTGAGCCGTTGAAAAACGTACCAGCTTTGCAGTTTGGCACGGCCAAGGCACTTGCAGGCCAACCTAAGGCAGCGGCTACGGCCAACACCAAAATCACTATTGCACCGCATCTGCAAAAAGGCAATAGCTTGATGCCGTTCAAGGCGACTGCAACTGTGTCTGCGATAAACGAAAAACCTGTCGACGGTGCGTTGAACACCTCGCGCTAATAACCAATATTTAGACTAGGGCTGCCATTGTCAGCTACAACATTGGACTGAGTGTGCTGCTACACTTTAGTAGCAAAATACCTATTAAAACCCACTGTAGTCCAAGTATTTACTGCTCAAGCAGCTATGAAAAATATAGCAAATAAATCTTCTCTGTCCACCGTTCTCACACCCGACCCCGTCGCTATCTTGATAGACCAGCCCAGTAACATGGCGGGGCTGAGCAAGCGCATGGCTTGCTGGATGTATGAGGGCATGCTGATGTTTGCCGTTGCGTTTATCGCCACTTGGTTGTTCAGTACTTTGGGGCAGATGCGCAATGCCATGGACGCGCGACACCCTTTATTGCAGGGCTTTTTGTTTGTGGTGTTTGGTGTTTACTTTGTGTGGTTTTGGCATAAGGGGCAAACCTTGGCCATGAAGACTTGGCATATCCGCGTGGTGGACTTGCAGGGCCGCCAGATCAGTCAGCGCCGTGCTCTGGCACGCTATGTTTTAAGCTGGTTGTGGTTTGTGCCACCGCTGGCAGCGATGGCGTTTTTTAAGCCATCCGGAGGGCAAATCACCCTGGTACTAACGATTTGGGTGGTGGTGTATGCCCTGCTCAGCCGCCTACATCCCTCAAAACAGTTTGTGCACGACGTGCTGGCGGGCACCCGTCTAGTCAACCACGCGCCTATGAGCAAATCGACACCAGCTTAAGCCTTGCTGATATGGGCAACGCAAACGGCCGCCGCGTTTGGGCGACAATCTCAGCATGACCGAACCTCATCACACCCACGACCATAGCACCGAGCGCGAAGCGCCTACCGCTCAAAAATCACGCACCGGGCTGCGCCGCGTTTTACACGCCGCAGGCTATTCGCTGCAAGGCCTGCGCGCAGGCTGGGGCGAAACCGCTTTTCGCCAAGAAGCGATTGCCGCCATGGTGATGGTGCCCGCAGCCTTTTGGGTAGGCCGCAGCTGGCTAGAGGTGGCCATGCTGATTGCCGTGATCGTGCTGGTAATGATCACCGAGCTACTCAATACGGGCATCGAAACCGCCATTGACCGCATTAGCCCCGAGTGGCATGACCTGTCTAAGCGGGCTAAAGACATGGGCTCTGCCGCTGTGCTGCTGAGCTTATTGCTATGCAGTGGAGTTTGGCTATTTGCGCTGTACGTACGGTTTTATGCGTGATTTGTGGCCTAATTGTCAGTAAATTTCACTAATTGACGTTAACTTCATTTAAAAACCATGGCAAAACCAGCATTTTCATTGTGTGTGTACTGCGGCTCGCGCGATGGTGCACAGCCCGCGTTTGCATCTGCCGCCACTGAAGTAGGCCGCTGGATAGGCAGCCACGGCGGGCAGCTGGTGTATGGCGGCGGTAAAAACGGCCTCATGGGCATCGTAGCCAAAGCCACGCTAGAGGCTGGCGGCACCGTAGTGGGCATCATCCCGCAAGGCCTGGTGGACCGCGAGTGGGCTAACAATGACTGCACCGAGCTGCACATTGTCAAAACCATGCACGAGCGCAAGCCATGATGGCCGACCGCGCCGACGCCTTCATCGCCCTGCCCGGCGGCATTGGCACGTTTGAAGAGTTTTTTGAAATCTGGACCATGAAGCAGCTAGGCTACCTAGACAAACCCATCGGCCTGCTTAACACCAACGGCTACTACGAGCAGCTGATCGCCTTTTTGCAAACCAGTGTGGCAGAGGGCTTTGTAGGTGACTGGCAAATAGACATGGTGCGCATGGAGGCCGAAGCCGACTCGCTGTGCGAACACCTGATTGAAGCAGCGGGCATGAACCCTGCTTCAAGCCATTTCGACTAAGCGCTTACACCGCAGCTTCGTCTTCTTCACCCGTGCGAATACGCACAACGCGCTCTACGCTGGTGACAAAAATTTTGCCGTCACCGATTTTGCCAGTGCGGGCGGCTTTAACGATGGCTTCTACGCAGCGGTCTACGTCGACCGATTTAACCGTGACTTCAACTTTGACTTTGGGCAAAAAGTCTACGACGTATTCAGCGCCACGGTACAGCTCGGTATGGCCTTTTTGGCGGCCAAAACCTTTGACCTCGGTGACGGTCAGGCCCGTCACGCCGCAGTCAGCCAATGCCTCACGGACTTCTTCTAGTTTGAAAGGTTTAACGATGGCAGTGATTTGTTTCATAGTTGTCTCTTGTTAAATACCAAATACGGGGGCAGAACTTCTGGACGCGAAGGGCGCTAAGGTTGCGCGAAGGACGCGAAAAAGAAAATACAAAATGAATACCAAATTAGAACATTTTTTAATTTAAGCTTCTAAAGCATAACATTTTCTAAAATTATTCATACCTAATCTAAATTTTTCTTATTTCTTATTTCTTATTTCTTATTTCTTCCTTTCGCGTCCTTCGCG
>JANOSN010000587.1:0-2381 GCA_031415895.1 Polaromonas sp.
TGGCAAACAAGTAGCCTACAAAGCCAAAGATCGCTACCATCCAAATATCAAAGGTGTTGTTATTGGTGGAGTACACGCCAATAGCGCAGAACAGCACAATCGCCGGGAACAAAAAGCGGTAGGGCACGGTGAGCAGCTTGATCCACATGCCGATCAGCGGCAGGTTCAAAATCACCAGCATCAAATTACCCAGCCACATCGACGCGATCAAGCCCCAAAACAGCTCGGGGTTACTTGTCATCACCTGGGGGCCAGGCTGGATGTTATGAATCGTCATGGCACCCACCATCAGCGCCATCACAGCGTTAGGTGGAATGCCCAGGGTCAACAATGGAATAAACGAAGTTTGCGCACCTGCGTTGTTAGCTGCCTCTGGAGCTGCCACACCGCGAATGTTGCCTTTGCCAAACGGTACTTCGCCGGGCTGCAGCTTGGTTTTCTTCTCTAGCGTGTAGGCTGCAAAAGCTGCCAACAAAGCGCCGCCGCCGGGCAACACACCCAGCAGTGACCCCAAGGCGGTGCCGCGCAACACGGCAGGGGCCATGCGTTTAAAGTCTTCCTTGGTAGGAAACAGGCCGGTGACTTTGGCGGTAAATACTTCGCGCTCATCTTCTGGCTGCGCCAAGTTACTGATGATCTCGCCATAGCCAAACACGCCCATCGCAATCACCACAAAACCAATACCATCAGTCAGCTCAGGAATGTCAAAGCTATAACGCGCTACGCCTGAGTTCACATCAGTGCCTATCAAGCCCAGCAACAAGCCTAGCAAAATCATGGCAATCGCTTTGAGCAACGACCCCGAGGCCAACACCACAGCTCCGACTAAGCCTAAGATCATGAGCGAGAAATACTCTGCAGGGCCGAATAAAAAGGCCAGTTCAGTCAGCGGTGGTGCAAATGCTGCCAAGATCAAAGTGCCCACCGAGCCTGCGAAAAACGAACCCAAACCAGCCGCCGCCAATGCGGGCCCAGCCCTGCCTTGGCGCGCCATTTGGTAGCCGTCAATACACGTGACCACCGACGACGATTCGCCAGGCAAGTTCACCAAAATAGCGGTGGTAGAACCGCCGTATTGCGCGCCGTAGTAAATGCCTGCCAACATGATGAGCGCAGCAATCGGGGGCAGCGCGTAGGTAGCTGGCAGCAACATAGCGATGGTGGCCACAGGTCCAATGCCGGGCAACACACCAATCAGCGTGCCCAAGATACAACCGATAAAGGCATACATAAGGTTTTGCGCTGTAAATGCGACGCCAAAACCGAGCGAAAGATTACCCCCAAGCGTGTTGAGGAAGCCCATAAGCGAATTGAGTAAATCCATGTGCAGTACTCCTTAGGCTAGAAATGCAGGCCAAACTGGGAACTGCAACTTCAGCAGCACGATAAAGGCAAGGTAGCTCAATACAGCTAAAAACGTAGCTAGTAAAAATACCTCTTTCACGCGAAAACGCTCGCTAGCTAAGCTAGCAATAAAAGTTAAAGCATAGATGCCTGCAATCAAGCCCATGGCGGGTAACTTGATAGATGGCAAGCCACCCAAGAAAATACCAAACGTTAAGTTGGCACCCAAGATGCAGGCCATAGGCTTCCAGGCCCACTTGCCTAATTTATCGCCCGTAGCAGTGGCCACAGTGAGCGCCTTGAACATGATGAAGCCACCAATAGCGGCTAACAAAACACCCAACATGCGTGGGAAATATCCTGGCCCCATACGTGCACCGTCGCCCATGCTGTAATTGTAGGCACCGATGGCAAAAGCCATGCCCACGGCCATGAACATCAGCCCCGAAAAGAAGTCTTTTTGACTTTTAATATTCACAAGTTGCTCCAGCTGTTATTAGATGGTTGATTCTGGCGTGTACAGCCCTTGCAAACTGTGTGGATACCACCTATCGTACTCAGTGATAACCCTAGGCACATAGACAAGATCAGGTCATCGGCGGCGTAGCCGTCAGCACCTCTTGCATGGTGGTTAAGCCCTCGGCTACACGCAGTGCGCCTGCTAGGCGCAATGGGCGCATGCCGTCGGTCACAGCTTGGCGGCGCAGGTTGTCGATGCTGGGTTGTTGATTGACCAAAATTTTGAACTGCTCGCTAGCGGTGAGCAATTCATAAATACCCATGCGGCCCATAAAACCTGTCATGCGGCAGTCCACACAGCCCACAGGCTTATAGGGCTGGTAACCGCCGTTGATCTTCCACGGTTTGATCAGCTCGTTAATAGCCTCACGGCTTGAGTCAGGGTCAGGTTGTTTGCACTGCTTGCACAGCGTGCGCACTAGGCGCTGCGCTAGAACGCCCAGCACCGTGGCATTCAGCAAATACGGCGGTATACCCAGCTCCATCAGTCGCGTCATGGCACTCGGTGCATCGTTGGT
>JANOSN010000588.1:0-4955 GCA_031415895.1 Polaromonas sp.
ACGGTGGCTATGGCGTGATCAAAAACATACAAGACGCGGACTACGGCAGCCGCCACTGCTATGTAGATTTGCACACCCCCAACTTTGCGCAGCTGTGCGCCAGCATGGGTTGCGCGCACCTGCATTTGCGAACACCACAAGACTGTGACCCATTGCTGGCGCGCGCTCTAGCGCACAAGACGCCAGTGGTGTTAGAGGTAGACATGAAAGCTTGGGGTCCATTTGCTGTCAAGTTTGCAGGCCCTCCCAGAAAGCACTGGGCATGATTGATATTTGTTTAATAGGCTATGGCGCTGTTGGGCGCAGCATCATGCAGCACTTGGGCTACCCTGACCAATTGCGAATTAACCATGTGGTGGTGCGCAAAGAACAAGTTGCACCAACCCAGGCCTTACTCAACGCGTTGCCACACCCCTGCATTGCAGTCAGTACAGTGCCTGCTGCGGCTAAACTGGTGCTAGAGTGCGCAGGCCACAGTGCCTTGATAGAACATGTAGTACCCGCACTTGAACGCGGCATAGATTGCGCTGTGCTGTCTGTGGGGGCATTGTCTACCCAAGGTTTACCAGAGCGATTAGCCTTGGCCGCCACACAAGGCCATAGCCAAGTGCATTTATTAAGTGGCGCAGTAGGCGGCATTGAGGCCTTGTCCAGCGCCAAGCTTGCAGGCCTAACGAGCGTCACTTACACAGGGCGTAAACCACCGCTATCTTGGGGCTTAAGCCAAGAAGTATTGGCTCAAAAATCAGTAGAAACTAATGCTGCGGGAGTAACCATCAGCATCGTTTTAGAGGCCACGGCTCGCCAAGCAGCAACGCAGTTTCCTAAAAATGCTAACGTGGCAGCTACCGTTGCGTTAGCCGGGCTGGGGCTAGATGCTACGCAAGTACGCTTGCTGGCTGATCCATCGGTGACTGACAACATCCACGAAATCGAAGCTTCTGGCAGCTTTGGCAGCATGCGTATTGAGATGCGAGGCAAGCCTTTGGCGGACAACCCCAAAACATCTGCCCTCACGGTGCTCAGCGCCTTGCGTTTTTTACATAACCGCGCAGCCGTAATTACCGTATGAACCAACACCTAACCAGCCCTATCGCAGGCCAATGGCGAAATGCCTCAGGCCCGCTGTACAGCACCCACTACCCAGCCAACGGCAATGAAGTAGCCACCCTGCACGCTGCCACTGCAGATGACGTGAACACCGCCGTAGTAGCCGCCGAAAAAGCCCGCCTAGACCCTGCATGGGCCAACCTGAAACCCCATGAGCGTGCAGGCATATTGCACCGCATAGCCCACGGCATACGTGAGCGCGCAGAAGAGCTTGCGCAATTGCAACGCCTAGACAACGGCAAGCCTATCAATGAAACACGCGGCTTAGTGGCCAGCGCTGCAGGCACATTCCAGTATTTTGCGGCAGTGGCCGAAACTTTTGAAAGCCCGGTCACCCCGCAGCGCGGTGATTTTTTATCCATGAGTTTGTACGAACCATTAGGTGTGGTGGGTGCCATCACCCCTTGGAACAGCCCCATTGCATCAGAAGCGCAAAAAATAGCCCCGGCTTTAGCTGCAGGCTGTGCAGTCGTAATCAAGCCTGCAGAAATTACACCGCGTATGGCCATCGAGTTAGCGCGCATCGCACAAGCAGCCGGTGTACCGCCTGGGCTCTTAAGTGTGCTGCCCGGCAAAGGCTCGGTAGTGGGCGATGCTTTAGTGCGCCACCCGTTGGTCAAGCGCATTGCATTTACTGGCGGCACACAAGTAGGCTTGGGTATTGCGCAATTGGCGGCCCAAAAGCTGATGCCAGTGTCGTTAGAACTAGGCGGCAAGTCGCCCACCATTGTGTGCGCCGATGCAGATTTAGACCACGCTGTAGCCGGTGTGTTGTATGGCATTTTCAGTAGCAGTGGCGAAAGCTGTATTGCAGGGTCACGCGCTTTTGTTCACTCCAGCGTGTACGACGCATTCAAAGCGCGGTTAGTCGCTGGTGCTAAAGCCTTGCGTGTAGGCGACCCCTGCGACACGCGCACCCAAATGGGCCCACTCATCAGCGCCAGCCACCGTGCCAGTGTAGAGCGTTACATCGACATTGCACACCAAGAAGGTGGCAAGCTACTGTGTGGTGGCGCGCGGCCTACAGGGCCTGTCTACGATCAAGGCTACTACTACCAACCCACTATTTTTGAAGGCTTAGCCAACACCAGCCAAACTTGCCGTGAAGAGATTTTTGGCCCAGTGTTAACTCTTTTGCCATGGTCTGATGAAGCCGACTTAGTTGCCCAATGCAATGACAATGACTATGGCCTAGCCTGCGGCATTTGGAGCGCCAGCTACCCCACAGCTTTGCGCTTAGGTAAAGCTATTCAAGCGGGCACCGTGTGGGTGAACACCTATAAAGTTTTCTCTATCAGCACGCCGTTTGGTGGCCTCAAAATGAGCGGCACAGGCCGCGAAAAAGGCGCGGCTTCCATTGCAGAATACATGACACAAAAAAGTTTTTATTGGGGCACCAATGCAGCGCCCCTACCCTGGAGCACCTAATGGCTATTGAAGGTATTGACGCTATCACCTACGGCACTGACCAGTGGGACGAAGCGCGCAAATTTTTAAACGACTGGGGTTTGAAGGAGCTGCAGTATTCCAATACTGAGCAGCGGTTTGAAACACTCAACGGCTCGCAAGTGTGCGTGTGCGCCATGGACGATGCTAGCCTGCCGCAAGCCATAGAGGCAGGCCCTACCCTGCGTGAAGTCACTTGGGGTGTAGACAGCGATGCTGACCTTACACGCATATCCCATGCGCTGCGTAGCGCACCAGGCTTTGCCGCTAGTGCAGAATGTGTACAAGCCTTAGACCCACACGGTTTGTCCATTGTCTTTCAACGCAGCGCCAAACGTGCGGTGCAGGTGCAAGGCGCACTCACTAACCCATATGGCAACACACAGCGCGTTGACACACCGTCGCCTGTATATGAACGCGCGACACCTGTAGAAATAGGCCATGTCGTGTTGTTTACTGATCGCTTAGCGCAGGCGGTGAGTTTTTATGAATCGCTAGGCTTTGTGGTGTCAGACAGTTACCCGAATCGAGGTGTATTTTTACGCTGCGCTGCCACTGCTGGCCACCATGATTTATTTTTACTGCAAGTGTCCGGTAAAGCGATGGGGTTAAACCACGTAGCCTTTACTGTGCGTGATATTCACGAGGTATTTGGCGGTGGCCTAGCCATGGGACGTGCTGGCTGGAAAACCCAGCTCGGCCCCGGCCGTCACCCTGTATCTTCTGCGTATTTTTGGTATTTTGACAACCCCTGCGGCGGCTTGATAGAGTACAACGCGGATGAAGACCAACTCACACCCGCCTGGCAAGCACGTGAATTTACCCCCGGCCCCACAGTGTTTGCTGAATGGGCCGTAGACGGCGGTATTGATGGCCACACACGCCGCCAAGCCAATGCCAACAACACAGGCGCATTTTTAACTGACAAACGCCCTTAAGCACATTATTAAAGTACCGTTGACTGAGACACATGCTATGAGCACCATGATCCCCATCTACGCACAAGGTGAGCGTTTTTTGCAACCTCACCAAGCACGCCAGCGCCCTGCTACGGCCTATGAAGATTTGCTAGGCGACGCGCTAGAGCGCGCCTTTGCTGCAGGCCATTGGGAACTTGACGCATTGATCGTGCAACTTAACCGCACAGGCCCCATGGCCCCCAATGGGCAAGCTTGGACAACTGACAATTTTCAAGCCGAGATGGCAAAGCTAGGACACTGACATGACACCCATCAGTAAAGCCGATGTCAACACCGCGCTAGAGCGTGGTCTTAAAAACCTGTGGTACCCCATCTGCCCAAGCGGCTTTGTGGCTGAAAAGCCGGTGTCGATGCGCCGCTTAGGCATTAAGCTGGCGGTATGGCGCGATGGCACAGGCGCTGTGCATGCGCTAGAAGACCACTGCCCCCACCGTGGCGCGCCCCTATCGATGGGCGTTAACCTAGGCGACCGCTTGGCTTGCCCCTACCACGGCATAGAAGTGCGCTGCGATGGCATGGTCACCAAGGTGCCCGCCAGCCCCGGTTGTGCACTAGAAGGCGCACGCGCCACCAAATCATTTCACATGCAAGAGGCCCACGGCGCTATTTGGCTATACAACAGCAGCGAGTATGTAGAAGCACCGCCGCCGCTGAACTTACCCGTTGAATTGGCAGACAGCGACGACTACAGTAACTTTTTATGCTACGCCGAATGGCGCGGCGACTACCGCTACGCCATTGACAACGTGATGGACCCCATGCACGGCACGTTTTTGCACAAAATGTCGCACAGCATGAGCGAAGGCGACATCAACGCTAAATTTAAACTGCGCAATACATCCACAGGTTTTGTGTTTGAAAAAGACGGCCAGCGCGACGTGAACTTTGACTGGACCGAATGGGGCGACACCGGTACCCACTGGATGCGCCTAGAAATTCCCTACCCCAAAACCGGTGGTCCCGGTGGCAGCTTTATCATCATCGGCTCGTTCACGCCCATCACCGCCAACCTGGCAGGCATTTACTTTTGGCGCTGCCGCAAGGTGCAAGGCTGGCAACGCAACGCGTGGCGTTTTTTGTACCGCAACCGCCTAGAGGCACGCCACTGGAACGTGCTAGAGCAAGACCGCACCATGCTAGAGGCCATGGAAGCCGATGCAGACCAGCGCGAGCGCTTATATGAGCATGACTTAGGTCTAAGCAAGCTACGTAGCCATTTACAGCGTTTGGCTTTAAAAGAGTTACAGGCTGCTCAAGCGTCCACCAACACTCCCTGAACTACACCTGCCCCTTAGCTGGTGAAGTAAGTGGTGAACCTTGGACAGTGATGCGATGCATCAGCCGCAGGTAACCCGGGTAATCATTTAACGGATAGGCGGGTATTGGACAATACAAGTTTGCGCGCTGGGGCAGTTCAAA
>JANOSN010000589.1:0-1638 GCA_031415895.1 Polaromonas sp.
GCTTTGTGCGGGCTGACTCGCATACCGAGATTCCGGTGGACAAGCGCAGCTTAAAAGCTATTTTGGCCGACGACGCCGCGCCGTATGAATGGCTCAGCAGCGCGCTAGACAGCGTGATGCCTGCGCACGTGATTTACCCTAAGGTCGATAGCCGCCCGGCGGGTTTTTCTACCAAGTGGATGAACGATATTTTGCGCACCAAGCAGGGCTTTACCGGTGCGATATTTAGCGACGACCTGAGCATGGAAGGCGCAAGATTGATCGACGGCCAGCGCGTCACCTACACGCAGGCAGCGGTCACCGCGCTGAACGCGGGCTGCGACATGGTGCTGCTGTGCAACCAAAGCGTGGGCGACGAGGGCAGGGCGGTGGATGAGCTGCTAGATGGCTTAGCCACCGCGCTGCGCAAAGGCCAGGTCAAAGCATCGCGAGCCAGCGAGCAGCGCCGCCTGCAGCTACTGCCCCAAACCCCGCCGCTAGACTGGGACAGCCTGATGGTGCAGGCGCAGTACATGCACGCCATGGCGCTGCTGCCTTGAACCTAGGCCTTGAGCCATTGATAATGGCCTGTGGTTTTCGTGCGTCTAATTAGGGCATTTGTGCACAATGCTAAATAGTTGAATTACTACCAATGTAATACACGAGCTACTTTATGCACAAGGTATATGCACTGAAGGTCAACATTTGTCACAGTTAGACCAAAATCCCCTTGTTTGCCCGGTGCAAACAAGATAAATTCAGCCTATGCCCCTTGGATCACAAGATTTTTTACAGTCTGACAACATAGACACCAACAGCCCAGAAGCACGGCTGTTTTGGTTGCGTGAGACCGAGCAATTGAACTTTAGTGTCAATAAGTTGCGCATTTTGGCCATCCAAATTACCCAGTTGCAACACAGCGACGTAGGCAAAGCACTGGCCGTGCACAAGCATGTTAAGTCACTGCCTTTTGGCTGCGTGGCTAACTTTATCCGTGTTAAAGCGTCTGATGTTGCAACGCAGGGCTACGGCGATTGCCACACTAAAGGCTTGTTATTTGTAGCTTTGCTGCGCGCAGTGCAAATACCGGCCAGGTTGCGCTTTGTAACGATGTCTACCCAGTTTTTGAACGGCCTGATTGACACTGGCACGCAGACCATGGTGCATGCGGTGGGCGAAGTATTTTTAGACGGTAAGTGGCGACAAAACGATACGTATGTGGTGGACGCTCAATTCGAAGCATCAGCGCGCAGCCAGCTGAGGGTGGAGGAGCGCATCTTAGGCTACGGCATACATGCCATGGGTGACAAAGACTGGAACGGCTTGGAGCACGCGTATGCCCAATACACACTGGCAGACCCTGAAAGCTTGCCTATTATTGACTGGGGCGTTACCCACGACCCTGCGCACTTCTACAATGACGAAAACCACGCTGGCCTAAAGCACAGTTTTACTACCCGCATGAAATGGACATTAGGCGCCGGCATAGTCAACCGCAAAGTAGCTCTCATTCGCGAGCGCGAGCATGATCGCGCGTCTAATATGTTCGATTCTTTGTCGCCCAAGCTAGACTGAGCTGTGCATAAATCGCTGCAGTTGCTAGCCCTACACCGTGTAGTTCAGCGCCATGCGCCCACCATCAGCGGTAATAATCTCACC
>JANOSN010000590.1:0-1429 GCA_031415895.1 Polaromonas sp.
TTCCACGGCTCGGGGCCAAGCGCTCTTAAAAATGTAGCGGTGTGCGATGTGCCTGCGCCCACTTCCATGTCGTACGGCTGCAGCAGTGCGCAGCCTTGTTTAGCCCAATAGGACTGCAGGGTAAGGATAATGTCTTGAAAACTCAGCATAGTGGTCTATTTTAGCGGTTGGCCCTGCTTGCCCAAGGCCGTGGTGTTATGGCTTTTTGCGGCGTAGCCAAGTGGCAGCCAGCACGACCAAGCCCAGCAGCCACAGCGGCCACAGCCCAAACCGCGCGGCCCACCACGCATACGGCGTAACACCCGTGCGGCCCTCCACCTCGCCCACCAGTACACCGCGTGTGTGGCGCGGCAGGCTGTAGGTGACGCGGCCAGTATGATCGATGATGACCGTAGGCCCCGTGTTGGTAGCGCGCAGCATGGGGCGGCCAAACTCTAGCGCACGCATGCGGCTGATGTGCAGGTGCTGGTCGATGGCGATGCTGTTGCCAAACCAGCCGATGTTGCTGATGTTGACCAGCACAGTGGGGGCGGTGACCTGGTCTGCGAAGCGCGCAGCCAGCTCGTCGCCAAACAAATCTTCGTAGCAAATATTAGGTGCCCAGCGCTGGCCTGCCCAGTTAAAACTATCTTGGCCCACGGCACCACGGTTAAAGTCGCCCAGCGGAATGTTCATCATGCGGGTGAACCATTTAAAAAACGCGGGGGTGAATTCACCAAATGGCACTAAGTGGTGTTTGTCATAGCGGTAGGGCTGCGGCTGCATCACATTCACCGCGCCAGGCAGCTTGGCGGTGGGCGACAAGCCGATAACTGAATTGGTGTAGCCCTGCTCATAGCTGCCCAGCGGAATGCCCACCAGCGCGGCTTGCGTGCCGGTTTGAAAGCGCTGTTGCAAAGCAGCCCAGTAATTGTCGGGCAGCTGCTGGGGCAGCAGCGGGATGGCGGTTTCGGGGGCAACTACCAAGGTGGCAGTAGCCTGCGACAGCTGCTGTGCATACCAGTCGAGTGCGATGGGGATGCCTTTAGAGCTGTCGAACTTTTCACCCTGGGGGATGTTGCCTTGTAGCAGGGCGACTCTGGTGCGCTGCAGCGCAGGGTCAGGCGGAATTTTCAGGTTGCTAGGCAAAGCACTAGGGTTCACCACCTGGGTGCTTGTAAACCCCATGTTTGCAATACCTAAGCCGACACTGGCCACACCCGTTAGCACCAAGCAGGCTGCGATAACTACGAGAGATTGTTTAATTTTGCGAACCGACAACGACGCCACACAAAAAGCCAGTAGCGATGCGAACGCCCCCACGCCGTACACGCCCACGGTGCTGGCCCAGGCCGCCAGCGGCCCGTCCACATGCGCGTAGCCACCAGCAGCCCACGGAAAACCGGTAAACCACGTATCTCGCGCCAATTCAGCGAGCAACCAGCATGCT
>JANOSN010000591.1:0-1725 GCA_031415895.1 Polaromonas sp.
AGAAATGTCAGCCGGGCAGTTTAATCAGATCGACCCCAAAGGCGCAGCCAGCCAAGATGTGATTAACGCGGCCTTTCCGTCGTTTAACTTTGACACGATTGACGGCGTGACCTATGAGCTAGATTTAACCCAAGCCGCCAAATACGATGGCAAAGGCGCAGTGGCCAGTGCAGGTGCCCGTCGCGTGGTGAATTTAAGTTTTGACGGTAAGCCGATTGACGATGCCGCCAAGTTTATTGTGGCTACCAACAACTACCGCGCGTATGGCGGCGGAAACTTCCCCGGCTTAACTGCGGCCAAAGTCATCATCGACGCGCCTGAAGAAAACCGTGAGGCGCTGGTAGAGTATCTGGCGGCTAACCCCAAGTTCAACCCCAGCGCCGACAACAACTGGCGTATTCAAAACGTGCCAGGTATCAACATGACCTTTGTATCGGCCAGCGCAGCGGCCAAGTATTTGGCCAACCACCCCAATATCAAGCTGATCAAAGACAACGGCGATGGTAATGCGGTGTACCAGCTGGGCGGCGCTGCCAGCTCTGCACCGGCTACCGGCTCACCTGCTGCCCCTGTGGTGCCGCAACGTGCGGCACCAACACCTAAACCTGCGGATACCTGACCAACGCATAGCCTTCGATCAGGCATAAAAAAAACCCGCATTCAGCATGCGGGTTTTTTGTTTTTGCAGACTGGCTGCAAAAGCTGAGCAGCGATTAAGCGGTCTCGCCCAATACAGCCACGGTGATCTCTACCACCACGTCGGTGTGCAATGCCACATGGACCTTGCTCTCGCCCACGACCTTGATCGGGCCGGTAGGCATGCGAACTTGAGACTTGACGACTTTGTAGCCCATCTTACCCAGCTCTTCAGAGATGTCGTGGTTGGTAACCGAGCCAAACAAACGGCCATCGACACCAGCTTTTTGCGATACCTTGACGGTAGCGCCAGACAGCTTTTCGCCTTCAGCTTGAGAAGCAGCCAGCTTAGCAGCAGCCGCTTTTTCTAGCTCAGCGCGCTTGGCTTCGAACTCTGCCTTGGCAGACTCAGTTGCGCGGCGTGCTTTGCGCTCAGGGATCAAAAAGTTACGTGCGTAACCGTCTTTAACTTTAACGATTTCACCCAGATTGCCCAGGTTGATCACTTTTTCAAGAAGAATAATTTGCATGATGTGTCCTTTGCTACTACACGCGGTGCTGGTCGCTGTACGGCACGAACGCGAGGAAACGCGCACGCTTGATAGCGGTATTCAGCTGACGCTGGTAAATCGCACGGGTGCCGGTCAGGCGTGCGGGGATGATTTTGCCGTTTTCGGCGATAAAGTCGCGCAAAACGTCAATGTCTTTGTAGTCGATTTGCTCAACATTGGTTACCGTGAAACGGCAAAAACGCTTGCGCTTAAACAGCAAGTTTTGTGCGGGGCGCTTTGGGCGCTTGTCAGTCTTTTTAAAACGTGATGGTCCGGCCATGATGGACTCCTAAAAATTAAATGGATTCAAACGATTGAATATGAAACAGTATGCCTTTGGCGCTGCGTGTGCTACCTAAAAACCCGGTGAATGTGTGCGAGCTGCCTATTGCCATTTTGCTGATGACTTCTGCCATCGGCCCAATTGCGATTGCCTTCACGCTGACTTTGACTTTGCGTAGCTGCCCTGCTTCAACTTGTTCGCTCTCGTGGTCGAGGGCCAGGTCTAGTGCGGGGATGCCTGCCGGGGTGTAGCGCT
>JANOSN010000592.1:0-1055 GCA_031415895.1 Polaromonas sp.
GTGGCGTTCTGCACATGGTGGGTGGCTTTACTGCGACCATGATTGGTCGTTGGCCGCATGACGATGGCCCGCTGTTTCGCTTTGAATTATCAGACGACCCGTACAAGCTGATGGAGCAACACGGCCACATGCCCTTGCCACCCTATATTGAACGGCACCAAAACGGCCCCTTAAGCCCTGAAGATCAAGCCGACGAAGCAGACGACGCAGCGCGTTATCAAACCGTGTTTGCCAAGCACCCCGGCGCAGTGGCCGCACCCACTGCCGCGCTGCATTTTGACGAGGCATTACTTGCGCAGCTAGAAGCCCAAGGTGTGCAGCGCGCCAGCGTCACGCTGCACGTAGGCGCAGGCACGTTTCAGCCTGTTAAAGCCGACAACCTGGCCGACCATGTGATGCATTTTGAGCGCTACAGCATCCCCGCGGCCACGCTGCAAGCCATCAAAGACTGCCAAGCACGCGGCGGCAAAGTAGTGGCCGTGGGCACCACCACCGTGCGCACACTAGAGACCTGGGCTCGAACTGGCGAAACCCGTGGCGACACCAATATCTTCATCACCCCAGGGTTTCAGTTCAAGGTGGTTGACACTTTGATTACCAATTTTCATTTGCCTAAAAGCACTCTGATGATGCTGGTCAGCGCCTTTGCGGGCTATGACCACATCATGGCGCTGTACCAACATGCGATTGCGCAGCAATACCGCTTTTTTAGCTATGGCGACAGCATGTTGTTGCAAAAATCAATATCGATATAATATAATCCTACGAAAAAGGCATCGATATGAATACTGTCACCGTTTCACCAAAATTCCAAATTGTGATCCCCAAAGAAGTCCGTAACGACATGAAGCTGCAGTCGGGCTCTAAGCTGGCCATTTTTAAGCTTGGCGGCGTGATTCAACTCGTGCCTGTGCCTACTTTGGCAGAACTACAAGCCAAGCTAAAAGGTATCAACACCGACATCGTCGATGATCCAGATCGCTTTTAATGGCGCGCGCTAAAACGCTTGCGCTGCCTGTAGTGCTGGACACCTCTTGTTGGTTAGAGGTGTTTTC
>JANOSN010000593.1:0-10658 GCA_031415895.1 Polaromonas sp.
TGCCTTGCAGGGCCAGTGCGCCGTAATCGCTCCAAAGCGTAGTGCCCACAAAACGCACAGCGCCTTGGGTTTTGTCACTGGCTGGCCGTGGCAGGGTGATTGCTTGGCGTTCTAGCCAGGTGATGCCCAGCCGCAGGCACACCTCTTGCAGCCGATCATGTGCGGCATCAAAATCTAGCGCATCGTATTCGTGGTTACCGGGTACAAACAATACCGGCGTGGGCCAACCGTGCAGCGGTGAAAAGCGCGCTAGGCCAAAGTCTGCATCTTGCAAGCTAGAGCCCGCCTGATAAGAGCCAATATCGCCAGCTAGCACCAGCAGGTGCGCACCTGGCGCGGGCGCGGGCTGCCAGTGCGGGTGGCTTTCAAGGTGCAGATCAGACAGCAGTTGGATGCGCATAGCGGTAGATCTACAACTCGAAGCTGGAGGTCAGTGGATACATCCGTTGCAAGGCGTCGCGCACCTGCGCCAAGCGCGGGTCGTGTGGGTAGGCGTCGTCGGTAGTGTCGTTGATGCAGAAAAAATTAATTTTTCCATTCAAACTAACTAACTCATCTAGCAGCGCAGATTTATCAGCATCACCAGTAGACACGTACAGATGCGCATACTCACGCACTTTGGCGTTGCCACTGGCCAGTGCCCAGCGCAGCACAAAATCAGACACGATGGTGGGTTTGTCCCAAGTGCGAAATACGGTACCGCGCACATTGGCAAACATATCTGGCGCAATATTTTCTAGGCTTTGTAGCAGCGACTTGCGCATGGGTCTGGGCGAATGCGAAAAAGTGCGAAAAGTGTGTTGGTACTGCTTGGCTACAGCACACGCAGCGGCACTGGGTGCAGAAGAATCTTGCGCCGCTGCGTTAAACCACTGATAAGACGAGCGGCATGCATTGTCTAGTGACCCATTGTCTTGCCGCATCGGCTCTTCGCTGACTAATGGTTCGTCTGACCACGCCACATACACACCGCCTTCGTAAAACCAATCTGCCACATCAACAGGGCAGCCAAACAACACGTCGTCGTTGAGGTAAAAATACCGCTCGCTCAGGTGTGGTATGCGGTGAATATACGATTCGATGTTGGCGGAATCAAAGGTGGGTAAATGCTGCGCAGGTATGAGGTCTTGATGGTCAATGATAGTGAGCCTGTCCGAGGCGCGCAACCAGTTTGGGGTTTGCGCATCGGTCACCACATAAATATGTCCATGCGCTGGAAAATACATCTCCAACGCGCGCAAGTTATAGCGCAGCTCGTCGTTGTCCCGAAAGCGCCCTTCCACATTGGCATGCAGCGCCATGCCAGCGCGCTGGCTTGCGTCTAGCTGGTTGGCCGCCGTGCGACGTTTAGCACGCCACGCGCTATCATTACCGTTAACCCAAAGGTAAACGATATCGACAACATCTGGGCTAGGATGCAATGCAGTGACTTGCGACAGCTTGAATTTATTTGTACTTGTCTTTGTCTTTACCGCGCGGAATCACCGTGGTGGTGATGGTGGCGCGCACTGGCTCACCGGTCAGCACTTTAGGGGGTGACGTGTCTTTTTTAGTCTTTTTGACTTCTTTGTTAGATTTTTGTTGACCTTTGGCCATAGTGATCTCCTAAGTTACAGATGTATTATCCACGTCAATTTAGCATAATTCATAGCTAGCTAACACCAATACACCCAATTGAGCATGCTTGAGATTAATGAAAACGAAGTCGAGTTGACCGCCATTCGCGCGCAGGGCGCAGGTGGGCAAAACGTGAACAAGGTGTCTAGCGCCATACACCTGCGCTTTGACATTACGGCCTCGTCGCTGCCAGACGGGGTAAAGCAGCGGCTGTTGGCCCTGCGCGACAGCCGCATTACCCAAGACGGGGTGCTGATCATCAAAGCGCAAACCCAGCGCACCCAAGACGCTAACCGCATGGACGCTTTTGCACGCCTACACGAGCTGGTAGCCAGCGTAGCTAAGCCTCCTGTGCCGCGCCGTGCCACCAAGCCCACTTATGGCGCTAAGCAACGTCGTTTAGAGGGCAAAAGTCAACGCTCTGAGATTAAAAACCTGCGGTCAAAAGTAAGAGATTGAAACCAAGCCTTACGCGCGCGGCCTTATCGCGCAATAGTGCACAGCATTAACCCTGTGACAACCCGTAAGCAACACATTTTTCAGGTTACGCTCATTGCATCACGGAGCAGACATGAAAATAAGCAAGCAAATAGCCACGCTGGTCAAATTCGCCGCCACCTTAGCCATCGCCACCGCTAGTCAAAGCGCATGGGCCTTACAAATCACCAGCTTATCGCCTCAAGGCGAGGTGGCCCAAGTGCGCCAAGTAGTGGTCAAATTTGACCAAGGCGCAGTTAATTTTGGTGACCCAAAAGCGGCCAGCCCAGTGTCGATCAATTGCAGTGATGCACTGGCCAGCAAAGGCAGCGGCCGTTGGATCAGCGAACGCGAATGGACCTACGAGTTTGAAAACGACCTGCCGCCTGGTGTGCGCTGCACTGTGCAAGTGGCCAGCAGCTTTAAAGGCCCCAAGGCCGAGTCGATTACTGGCACTGCCAAATACGCTTTCAACACAGGTGGCCCGTTTGTGCGGCGTATATCGCCCAGCCCGGGCAACCGTATTGATGAAGAACAATTTTTTGTGATGCAGCTCAATGGTGCGGCAGCGCCTGCTACGGTCACTAACAATATTTGGTGCGCCATCGAAGGCGTGGGTGAGCGTGTGGCTATAAAGATGATTGCAGGTGGCCAACGCATAGATTTGCTCAAAGCCATCGGTTACGAGAAAGAAGCTAACGCCGACCCTGACCGCTTCATCACTTTTGCTTGCAATCGCCGCTTAAACCCATCAGGCAATGTCAGCATCGTGTACGGCAAAGGCGTCGCCACAGCCAGCGGTGTGGCCAACAATGTAGAAAAGCGCTTTAACTATAAAGTGCGCGAGCCTTTTAAAGTGGGCTTTACTTGTGAGCGCGAAAGCGCCCAATCTGCCTGCCTGCCAATCAGCAACATGACGCTACGCTTTAACGCGCCAGTCACCAGCAAGATGGCCCTGGGCATTGTCATTAAAGGCCCCAAGGAAAGCTACAAACCCGAAGTTGACAAAAGCGATGGCGAAGACAGCGCCATCAACAGCGTCACTTTCAAAGGCCCGTTTCCTGAAGACAGCGATTTTCGTGTGGAGCTACCTAAAGGCTTTGTAGATGCCTCGGGCCGCACGCTAGAAAACGCCGCGTCTTTTCCTTTGTCTACCAAAACTGGCGGTCAACCACCACTGGCTAAATTTGCCGCTAGCAGCTTTGGTGTGGTGGAGCGTTTTGCCGAGCCTGGCACGTCAACCTTTGCGCTGCTGCCTGTAACGGTGCGCAATGTGGAGACTGATTTAAAAGTACAAAGCTTGCGCCCGGGCGGTAGCGTGACAGACCTGCAAGTTAAAACCGATGCTGACATTATTGCGTGGTACCGCAAAGTCACCTATGCGAATAATCGCAACCGCGAATCACGCGAAACGCAACTACTGGCCAAAGTAGGCAACACCCGCAAGCTTGAACTTCCCAAAGCGCCTGAGGGGCAGTCGCGCCCGTTTGAAGTGGTGGGCATTCCGCTGCCTGTGGGCTTTCATGTGGTGGAGATTGCATCGCAAAAGCTTGGTCTGGCCTTGCTGGATGAAAAGCTGGGCGCCAAACGCACGATGTATGTGCGCAGCTCGGCCTTGGTCACCAACCTGGGCGTGCACTTTAAATTAGGACGCGAAAACTCTGCCGTGTGGGTGACCACTTTAGACAAAGCCACCGTCGTAGCAGGCGCTGCCGTGCGCGTGTCTGACTGCAGCGGCAAAGAGCTTGCCACGGGCACCACAGATACCAAAGGCGTAGCCATGATTAAGGGCCTATCGAGTGAGCCACCGCGCTGCGGCGGTGGCGACGAGGGCGATAACAGCTACTTTGTGAGCGCGCGCCACAAAGGTGTTGACGGTGTAGAAGACATGGCCTTTACATGGAGTGATTGGCAGCGCGGCATTGAGCCCTATCGCTTTAACTTGCCTATCAGCCGCAAAGCCGAGGCTGACGAAGTAGCCCACACTATTTTTGACCGCATGCTACTGCGCGCGGGCGAGACCGTGTCGATGAAGCACTTACTGCGCAACCAAAGCCTGCAAGGCTTTAGCGTGCCCACGGCAGGGCCGCAAACCATGGTCATTACCCACACAGGTAGCGGCCAGCAATACAAGCAGGCTTTAACCTGGCGCAAAACCTTAAGCGGTGGCTACAGCGCAGAAAGCACCTTTGCCGTGCCGCCCGCTGCCAAGTTGGGCGTATACACCGTGCAGTTAGACTACGGCCCCACTGACCGCAAAACGCCCCGCCGAGGCAGCTCTGAAGACGAAGAAGGCAACTACGACGGATCACTAACTACAGGGCAGTTTCGCGTAGAAGAATTTCGCCTGCCCGTGCTAGAAGGCAGTGTGTTGCCCGTAGAGAAAAAGCCTTTAGTCAAAGCCAAAGCTGTACCCACTGCTGTGCAAATTAACTACGTATCTGGCGGGCCAGCTGTCAACTTGCCAGTGCGCGTATCAGCACTGGTGCGCAGCAAAAGCCTAAATTATCCAGATTTTGATGCCTTCAGTTTTGAACCGCCGCGCTTGAGAGAAAGCGCCACCACCAGCGGTGAAGAAGAATCCACCAGCCGCCGTGGCGACAGCAAAGTAGTGGCCGACAAGCTGGCGGTCACCTTAGACAAAACAGGTGCAGGTAAAGTCACCGTCGAGGGCGTGCCGATTGCCACCGAGCCACGTGAGCTGCTGCTAGAGGCCACCTACTCTGACCCCAACGGCGAGGTGCAAACCGTCCGCAGCACCCACACCCTGTGGCCTGCCGCAGTAATAGCTGGCATTCGCACAGAGGGCTGGGTGTCTGCCAGTCAAAAAATTAAGTTTCAAGCGCTGTCGCTCGACCTGTCAGGCAAGCCACAAGCCGGTGTCAGCATGGAGGTAAACGCCATAGCACGCATTACCACCACCACACGCAAGCGCATGGTGGGCGGTTTTTACAGCTACGACAATAAAACCGAAACTAAAGATTTGGGCAAAGTGTGCAGCGGCACCAGCGACAACCGTGGCCTGCTACTGTGCGACACCAAGCTGGGCGAGGCAGGAGAAGTAGAGTTGACCGTGAGCGCCAAAGACAAAGATGGCAACACATCGCAAGCGGCCAGCAGCGTGTGGGTTACCAAGCAAGGTGAGCTGTGGTTTGGCGGCGAAAACCATGACCGTATTGACCTGCTGCCTGAGAAAAAATCGTACCAACCCGGCGAGACCGCCAAGCTGCAAGTGCGCATGCCGTTTCGCTTTGCCACCGCACTGGTCAGCATTGAACGCGAAGGCATTATCGACACACAAATCGTGCAGCTTAACGGCCAAGACCCCACCATCAACGTGAAAATTGCAGAAGGCTGGGCACCGAATGTGTATGTGACCGCACTGGTGCTGCGCGGGCGGCTACGCGAGGTGCCTTGGTACAGCCTGTTTACCTGGGGCTACAAAGCCCCGCGTGAGTGGTGGACCGCGTTTTGGTATGAAGGCCGTGAATATACTGCCCCCACGGCGTTGGTAGATTTAAGCAAGCCCGCTTTTCGCCTAGGTGCGACTGAACTGCGCGTAGGCACCAAGGCACACACGCTAGATATCAAAGTAACGGCCAACAAAGAATCGTATGCAGTGCGCACCACGGCTACAGTCACCATCACCGCCAAGTTGCCTAATGGCCAGCCTGCCGCCAACGCTGAAGTGGCACTGGCCGCTGTAGACCAAGCGCTGTTAGAACTGATGCCCAACACCAGCTGGGCACTGCTTGACGCCATGCTGCAGCGGCGCAGCTGGGGTGTGCAAACATCGACCGCACAAATGGAGATCATTGGCCGCAGACACTATGGCCGCAAGGCTGTGCCAGCAGGCGGCGGCGGTGGACGCGGTGCCACGCGCGAGCTGCTAGACACGCTGCTGCTGTGGAACCCGCGTGTGCAGCTAGATGCCAACGGCCAAGCCGTGGTGAATGTGCCGCTCAACGACGCCATCACCAGTTTCAAAATTGTGGCGGTAGGTGATGCGGGTGTGGGCATGTTTGGCACGGGGCAAACTACCATTCGTGCTACGCAAGATTTGCAAATCATCAGCGGCTTGCCACCACTGGTGCGCGAGGACGACCAGTTCCGCGCGCAGATAACGCTACGCAACACCACCAAGGCAGCGATGAAGGTAGAGGTCACACCGCGAGTCACTTTGATTGAGGCTAAACCACAAACTATCGACATACCCGCAGGCGAATCGCGCGAAGTAGCCTGGATGGTGACCGCACCAGCGCAGTTAGCGCAAGTGCGCAGTGAAGCAATTTTGTGGGAAATTGAAGCAAAAGACACCATCAGCGGCGCACGCGATGCCCTTAAAGCCCGCCAGCGCATCACCTTTGCTGTGCCACTGACGGTGCAGCAGGCCACGCTGGTGCAAGTTGACGGCGCGTTTAGCCTAGATGTGCAGCAGCCCGCAGACAGCATTGCAGGGCGCGGCGGCTTAAAGTTAGCCTTGCAACCCAAGCTAGCCGAGGGCATGCCGGGGGTGCGCGATTATTTTGCCAACTACCCGTTTATTTGTTTAGAGCAAAAAACCAGTAAAGCGGTGGGCCTGCGTGATGCCAAGCTGTGGCAAACCGTGGCCTCGCAAATTCCTACGTATTTAGACAAAGACGGTTTGGCCAATTACTTTCCACCGCGCTCGGGCGACGAGAACCGGGGCAGCGACACGCTGACCGCGTACCTGCTGGCAGCCACGCACGAAGCCTCAGGCATCGACGCGGCTCTCACCATCCCCGACGATTCACGCGCTGCGATGGAGAAGGGTTTGATTGCGTTTGTGGAAGGCAAAATTCAGCGCGACTTTTGGAGCCCGCAAAAAGACTTGGATATGCGCAAAATAGCGGCCATTGAAGCCTTGTCGCGCTATGGCCGTGCCAATGCAAGGTTGTTAGGCAGTATCACCATTGCGCCTAACCAGTGGCCTACGCACGCGGTGATTGATTGGTTGAATATTTTGCGCCGTATCAAAGACGCACCTAAACGCGATGAGCGCATGGCCGAGGCCACGCAAATTTTAAAAGGCCGCTTGTCTTACCAAGGCACCAAGATGATCTTTAGCACCGAAAAAGATGATTACTGGTGGTGGCTGATGCAAAGCGGCGATGCCAATACGGCCAAGCTCATTTTGTCAGTTATAGACGACCCAGCGTGGAAGGAAGACATGCCGCGCTTGGCCAATGGCTTTATTGCCCGCCAGCAACGCGGCGCGTGGCACACCACCACGGCTAACTTGTGGGGTGGCTTGGCACTAGAAAAATTCTCTGCAGCGTTTGAAGCGACTCCCGTTGCAGGCTTTACAGCGGCCAACATGGGCACAGCCAAAGCTGCCGTAGACTGGAGCCGCGTGGAGCGCATCAAACCCACCGACCCTGAAGGCGAGAAGAACGCCACCACATGGTTTGGCGCACCCGCGTCGCCCGGTAACTTGCGCAACAACACCATGTTCTTGCCGTGGTCTGCAGGCAAAGACACGCTCAGCGTCACGCACGCAGGCGCTGGCAAGCCGTGGCTGACCATACAGTCAGTGGCAGCAGTGCAACTGAAAGCGCCGTTTAATGCGGGCTACCAAGTCACTAAAACCATCACGCCGGTAGAACAAGCTGTGAAGGGCCAATACAGCCGTGGTGATGTGCTGCGAATTGCGCTAGAAGTCAATGCCAGCAGCGACATGACTTGGGTGGCGTTGACTGACCCTATCCCGGGCGGCTCCACCATACTAGGCGGCGGCTTGGGCCGTGACTCAGAAATTGCCACCAAAGACGAACGTAAGTGTGGCAGTGGGTGGGCTGCGTTTGAAGAGCGCAGTTTTGAAATCTACCGCGCTTATTATGAATATGTGCCCAAAGGCAAGTTCACCATCGAGTACACCGTGCGCCTGAACAACGTGGGCGAGTTTGCTATGCCGCCCACGCGCGTAGAAGCGATGTACGCGCCTGAGATGTTTGGCGAATCGCCTAATGCGCGGGTCAAAGTGGTGGGCAAGTAAATGCGCCTTGCACAGCATATGGCACACGCTATGACACAGCGCAGCAGCACGCCGCATGGGTGGCAACGCAGCTGGAAAACTTTGTTTGCTACTATTTTTATAGCTACATATTCAATAAATGCTTGGACTATGGGCAGTTTTGAGCAAGAAAAGAAGGCTTTTACCTCGTCCGACAGTGTTTTACTAGACCGCCACGGCCAGATGCTGCACCGCCTGCGCACCGACGCTAATGTGCGGCGCGGGCAGTGGGTGGCGCTGGCTGATATTTCGCCTGCGCTGCGTACAGCCATGGTGCTGTCTGAGGATAAACGCTTTTACGAGCATAGCGGCGTGGACTGGCGCGCCGTGTCAGCGGCGGCATGGGGCAATGCACTGAACCAACGCACTCGCGGCGCGTCCACGTTGTCAATGCAATTGGCCAGCTTGGTAGAAGACGGGCCACGCAAGGGCAATGAGCGGCGCAACATCATCGGTAAAACTGGGCAAGCGATTTCAGCCACCTTGCTAGAGCGCAACTGGCGCAAAGACCAAATTTTAGAAGCGTATTTAAACCTTGTGCCCTTTCGCGGTGAAATTCAAGGCATTGATGCACTGAGCCGCACCCTGTTTGGCAAAGCTGCGCACGGCCTGGATGAACGCGAGGCCGCAATTACCGCAGCGCTTGTGCGCGCGCCTAACGCCAGCGCCAAAACCGTAGCCCAGCGTGCCTGCGGTGTGCTCAAAACCATGCAAAGCGCTGATGGCAATAACTGTGACGCCGTGCAAGCCTTCACCGAAGCCGTGCTGCCGCGCAAAGCCTTTGCGCCCAGCGACGGCGCTGCACCCCACATCGCGCAGCAACTGTTAGCTAAGGCCGCCACTGGCCAAGTGCGCAGCACGCTAGACGCCAAGCTGCAGCGCTTTGCCACGCAAACCCTGCAGCAGCATTTGCAAGAGCTACAAGGCCGCAATGTAGAAGACGGCGCAGTGGTGGTGATAGACAACGCCACCGGCGACGTGCTGGCCTATGTAGGCTCATCAGGCGAGCTGGGTGGTGCACAAAACGTAGACCAAGCCGCCGCACTGCGCCAAGCAGGCTCTACGCTCAAACCATTTTTATACGCACAGGCGATTGCAGAAAAGCGCTTGACCGCTGCCTCACTGGTCGACGACAGCTCTGCGCAGATTCCTACTGCCAGCGGCTTGTACATTCCGCAAAACTACGACCGCAGCTTTAAAGGCTGGGTGTCGGTGCGCACAGCGCTGGGCGCATCGCTTAACGTGCCTGCAGTGCGCACGCTGGTGATGGTCAGCCCCGATGCGTTTGCGCGGCAGTTGCGCACGCTTGGCATACCGCTAAAAAACGAAGGTGATTTTTACGGCTACAGCTTGGCCCTGGGCAGCGCCGACGTGAGCCTACTGAGCCTGACCAATGCGTACCGCGCGCTGGCCAACGGTGGGCGCTGCAGTGCAGTCAACACCAAAGCCACTGTGCCCACACCTTCATCTGCTTCTACTAAAGCCAGTGCGCCGGTGCAACCTGCTTTCAAAGACTGTTTAGACCCCAAAGCCGCTTTCATAGTCAGCGATATTCTGCGCGACCCGATGGCCCGTGCACGCACCTTTGGCACCGACAGCGTACTGGCTACGCGCATTAACGCCGCGGTAAAAACCGGCACCAGTAAAGACATGCGCGACAACTGGGCGCTAGGCTACAGCAGCCAATACACCGTGGGCGTGTGGGTAGGCAACGCCAGCGGTGCCAGCATGCACGATGTGAGCGGTACCACGGGGGCAGCGCCAGTGTGGGCTGCGCTGATGCAGTTTTTACACCCACGTGGCGATGGCCAAAGCACCACTGCAGCACCCCCAGCAGGCGTGGTGCGAACCGCTACGCATTACCAGCAGGCGCAAGAAGCAGCGCGGCAAGAGTGGTATATCAGCGGCACAGAGCAGTCTGTGATCTCGCAGGACACTACTAATTTAATAGCTACTCAAGCAGTAAATACTTGGACTACGGGCCAAAATGGCTCTAAAAACACTTCAAGAAGTGCTTTGAGCCTTGTGGCAACAGCCCGCATACTGCAGCCCAGTGTGGGCAGCATCATTGCACTAGACCCAGACATTCCGCCAGCGCGTCAGCGCTTGCAATTGCTTGCCGATGCTGCCAATGTGCAGTGGCGTATTGGCGGCAAAGCCATAGCACAGGGTAGCAAAGCGCAGTGGATGCCATGGCCTGGTAGGCATGTGATAGAGCTGTTGGATGCGCAGGGTGTGAAGCTGGATGAAGTGCGTATTGAAGTGCGGGGGGCGGCGGTACGGGCTGGTGTGCAGCCTGTTGTGCTGCAACGGTGATGTTTTGGGCAACGCTTTTTCGCATATCTGGGCAATGGAGATGGCTTCGCGGGATCAGGCCGGCGGTGTGCTCAGCTGCGCGGCTGTCCACCGGAGCGGCCTAGGGCCGCTGCCTCCTCCTTGATGCCGCTCCGCTGAGCACACCACCGGCCTGATCTTGCGAGGCGGTGGGTATGCAACCGGGGCTTATCCACCATGTTCGCAGACCCGGGGG
>JANOSN010000594.1:0-1097 GCA_031415895.1 Polaromonas sp.
CGGCGCAAGATTTTGACCAAGAACTGTTAGTGCTGTTTGATGCCTATGTGCACGGCGGTATTGACCGGCGCGGTTTTTTACGCGGCGCTGAAAAGTTTGCCAAGGCGGGCGTTACGGCTGCGGGCCTGCTGGCTGCGCTAAGCCCCGACTTTGCGCGTGGCCAAGTGGTGCCTAAATATGACAACCGGCTAAAGATTGAAACAGTAAGCTTTGAATCACCGCAAGGCACTGGCACGGTAAAGGGCTACTTGGCCCGCCCCGCCAGCGCAGGCGCCACCAAGCTGCCCACCATTTTGGTAGTGCACGAAAACCGTGGTTTGAACCCGCATATTGAAGACATTACCCGCCGCATTGCGCTAGACGGCTACATGGCGTTTGCACCTGATGCGCTGACCCCGCTGGGCGGCTACCCGGGTGATGAAGACAAAGCGCGCGAGGCGTTTGCCAAGCTAGACCAAACCAAAACCCGTGAAGACTTTGTAGCGGCTATGGGCTGGCTGAAAGCTCGGACTGATACGACCGGCAAGATAGGTGTGACGGGCTTTTGCTACGGCGGCGGCATAGCCCACATGTTGGCTACACGCCTGCCTGATTTGGCAGCGTCCGTGCCCTTTTATGGCAACCACCCGCCTGTGGCCGATGCGGCTAAGGTGAAGTCGCCGTTGCAAATTCACTTTGCGGGTGTGGACGAGCGCATTAACGCGGCCTGGCCTGCGTATGAGGCAGCTCTAAAGGCAGCTAACGTAAAGCATGAGGCGCATATTTATGCAGGCACGCAGCACGGGTTTAACAACGACACCACGCCGCGCTTTGACGTGCCAGCAGCTAAGCTAGCGTGGGACCGCACGATGGCGTTTTTTAAGCAGCATGTGGTGGGCTAGATCCAGTACCCAGTTCGCATAGCCCAAATCCGTTCGGGCTGAGCTTGTCGAAGCCTTCGCAAACCCTTCGACAAGCTCAGGGCGAACGGGATTATTTGATCAACTAAACGCCACTTCTAGCCGCGCCAATGGCGCGTCAAAATCTGCCGCCCAAGTTTGGCCAGCCACTACGGGCCAAGCATCAGTCCAAGTGCCCGTGGTGATCACGTCACCCGC
>JANOSN010000595.1:0-4869 GCA_031415895.1 Polaromonas sp.
GGGGCGGCAGCTGCAGACATATGGACTTTCTATTTGATATCGATATGATATCAAACATATGACCATCTGTCACCTCAGATAGCCCGCCAGGCATAGGTAGCGAATAAATTTTTAATCGGCAACTTGCTAAAGTTACCGAACTATCGCTTTCAAGCCCTGCAGTAGGTCTTTGCCGCAACCCTCACACACCCAAGGCTTGTATTCAGCATCTACTATGCTCATGCGTAGCGCGTAGGAAAACTTCGTAAATTCAAGTAATTCATCTTCTTTAATAGCGCGCAAGCGCCGCACACCGCAACGCGCATCTAGCATCGCCAAACCGGCTACGACACTGTTTTTTGAACTGAGCGCCTCTTCTATCGAGTGGTTGATGACGTAACCGCAAGCGGCTCCCAATTCGCAGGTATCGCCATCTACTAGCCAAATCGTTTTTTGATGATTGGCAATTTTCATAGTCCAACCCGGCGCTTCCACACTCACCAGTTCATCGCCCTTCCAGGTTAGCCAACCACGGCCATGTTTCATCAGCCCACCATAGCTGGTGACATGTACGTTAAGATTTCCGCGCAAGCCATCAGCTAACCCTGCTTCATAGCGCGACTTGATTTGCGACCACATCATGGTGTTTGAACAGCGATCAAACTTTGCATCTGCGCCTCGTCAATCACAGCCACGCCAAGCTCTCGCGCTTTGTCCAGCTTGCTGCCTGCGTCAGCTCCAGCCAACAAATAATCTGTCTTTTTACTCACACTGCCCGCCACCTTGGCACCGGCGGCTTCTAGCAGGTCTTTGGCCTCGTCACGACCAAGTGTGGGCAGGGTGCCGGTGATGACGAAGGTTTTGCTGGTTAGAGGCTTGGGGGCTTGCACTGCGGGCTCGCCTTCAGCCCAGGTTAGGCCGCAGGCGCGCAGTTGCTCGACCACTTCGCGGTTGTGGGCTTGGTCAAAAAAGGTGCGCAGGCTTTGCGCTACTACGGGGCCTACGTCGGCAACCTCTAGCAGTTGCTCTGCGGTGGCATCCATGATGCTGTCTAACTTGCCAAAATGTTTGGCCAGCTCTTTGGCGGTAGCCTCGCCTATGTGGCGAATGCCCAGGCCAAATAAAAACCGTGGCAGTGTGGTTTGCTTGGATTTTTCTAGCGCGGCAAGGATGTTTTGCGCAGATTTGTCGGCCATGCGGTCTAGGCTGGCTAACGCAGTAAAGCCCAGCTTGTACAGGTCGGGCAAGGTTTTGATCACGCCTTCGTCAACCAGTTGTTCTACCAGTTTGTCGCCCAAGCCTTCTACCTCTACAGCGCGGCGGTGGGCAAAGTGCAGGATGGCCTCTTTACGCTGTGCGGTGCAAAACAGGCCCCCGGTGCAGCGGTAGTCGGCTTCGCCCTCTTCTCTGACCGCTGCTGACCCGCAGACGGGGCATTGGCGGGGCATGGTGAAGACTTCGCCGCGCTGGGCGCTGATTTTGGGCGACATGACCCCTTCGACAAGCTCAGGGTGAACGGTATTTATTTCAGCGCGCATCGTGGGTAGAACAACACTCACAATCTCAGGAATCACGTCACCCGCTCTGCGCACGATCACCGTGTCGCCCACGCGCACATCTTTGCGGCGGGCTTCGTCTTCGTTATGCAGCGTGGCGTTGGTCACCGTTACGCCGCCTACAAATACTGGGGCCAGTTTGGCCACCGGGGTGAGCTTGCCAGTGCGGCCTACTTGCACGTCGATGGCCAGCACGGTGGTGAGCTGCTCTTGCGCGGGGTATTTGTGCGCTACGGCCCAGCGCGGCTCGCGGCTGACAAAGCCTAGCTGCCGCTGCAGTGCTAGGCTGTTAACTTTGTACACCACGCCGTCAATATCGTAGGGCAGGCTGTCGCGCTCGGCGGCGATGCGTTGATGGTACGCTATTAATTGCGTAGCATCACGCGCAATAAATACTTGGACTGCAAGCGGAAAACCCCACTTTTTTAGGGTTTGCAGCAGCTCGTAATGGGTTGACCACGGCAGCGTGCCATCAGCGGTGACAACCTCGCCTACGCCATAGGCAAAAAAGCTCAAAGGCCGCTGGGCAGCTATTTTGCTGTCTAGCTGGCGCACGGCACCGGCTGCTGCGTTGCGTGGGTTAACGAAAGTTTTTTCACCCTTTTCGCCAGCGGCGATTTTGGCGCGCTGCCGGTCGTTGAGCTTTTCAAAATCGTCGCGGCGCATGTACACCTCGCCGCGCACTTCTAACACTTGGGGAATAGCAAAATTATCCGTTCGGGCAGAGCTTCTCGAAGCCTTCAAGAGCCCTTCGACAGGCTCAGGGTGAACGGACGGGGTGCTCAGGCGAAGCGGAATTTGCCCAATGGTGCGAATGTTGTTGGTCACGTCCTCGCCCATCTCGCCGTCACCGCGCGTGGCGGCTTGCACCAGGGTGCCGTTTTCGTAGCGCAGGTTAATGGCTAGGCCGTCAAACTTTAGCTCAGCTGCGTACTCCACCGCTGAGTCGGTATCTTGTAGGCCCAGCGCCTTGCGCACGCGGGTGTCAAAGTTTTGCGCACCTGTGGCCTCGGTATCGGTTTCGGTGTTGATGCTCAGCATCGGCATGGCGTGTTTGACCGAAGTAAAACCATCCAGCACCGCACCTATCACACGCTGCGTGGGTGAATCTGCAGTGATCAGATCAGGGTGCTCGGCTTCTAATTTTTGCAGCTGCTGAAATAACTTGTCGTACTCTGCATCTGGTATTTGCGGGTCGTCCAACACGTAGTAGCGATGGGCGTGGTGGTGCAGCTGCTGTTGCATTGCATCACGCTGCTGTGGTAGGCTTACTATCTTTTTCATAGCTGCTTGAGCAGTAGATACTTGGACTATGGGCTTATTTGATGCATTTTCATCATCAAACAGGTTAGGAGTGGTCGTCATGGGGCACCTCGCCCAGTAAATATCAATTGAAAGCGCGATCAGCTGAACAAGCGCCGCGCTTGCAGCGACCCTGCGGCCAAGTCGCGTGCTTCTAGCGCGTCGTATAGCTGCTCTAGGTCTGCGCCAATAGCGTCTAGCGCCTCAGCGCGAATGATGTTGCCGTGGTCATCAGTTATCAGGCCGTCCATGCTGGCAGCCAGTGCAATGGCCAGGTCGCGCATACGCATGAAGGGCTGCTCAGACTGCGCCACTTGCGGCACGTCGAGTGCCAGTGTGATGCTGCGCAGCGCGGTTTGCTCAGGGTCATCGGCCATGGCGGCTTGGGTGTCAAAGGCCAGGCTTAGCACGGGCGGCATACCTACTGTGGCCGCGGACAGCACCATGCGGCCCGGTATCACACCCGGTAGCAAGCCTTGGCGTGTGCCGTGCTGCTGCACGTAGCCGGGGCTCCACGCGGTGGTGCGGGCGCGGATGGTGACGCTTAATTGCGCGTCGTGGCTGCTGGCAAACTGGTCTAGCTCGCGGGCGCGGGCTACTTGGTCACGCATCTCCGGGAACTCGGGTGCACCGCCTACGGCATCGGCAAAGGCCTGTGCTTTAACTACGAACTCTGAATACTCAATATCGTTGAGCGCCCCGGTGCGGTTGGCCAACTGCACGCCTGCGTGAAAAGCGTTGTAGCGCTGGCCTGCCACGGGCTGCTCCCACTGCTCGGTAAAGCGGTTGTAGCCTTCTACGGCAAATGGTTTGCTGCCTGCGCGGCGTGTGGCGGGCATGCTGGCCGTGGCCAGCTCACCTGCTACCTCGCCGTCCACTACGATGGGGGCGATCACGTCGATCAATGCGTCTAGCTGGGTCTTGCGCTCTTGCGCTGCCAGGGGTATAAGGTTGGAGTCAAAGTCGTTGCCGCGTGCAAACGTGCGGGCGTGCGCATGGTCTGCGTTGAAGTCTGCAGAATCTAGGCCTGGCTCGGTGCGTTCTAAGCTAGTAGATGGTGCATCTTTGGTAGGCTCTAGCTCTGCCGTGCGGGGTGCATTGCGTCGTGCGGTCCACGCGCCGTGGGCCACCACGCCAGCTAGAACTAAGCCACCGGCGATTGCTAAACCCATGGTGAGGTTGCTCATACGGCCTCTGCCATACCCAGCGCAGATTCCATATCCACCGCCACAATGCGCGACACGCCCTGCTCTTGCATCGTCACACCAATCAACTGCTCGGCCATTTCCATGGCAATTTTGTTGTGGCTGATGAACAAGAACTGCGTGCCTTTTTTGCTCATGCTTTGCACCAGCTTGGCATAGCGCTCGGTGTTGGCGTCGTCCAGCGGTGCGTCCACCTCGTCTAGCAAACAGAATGGTGCAGGGTTCAAGTTAAAGATAGCAAACACCAGTGCAATCGCCGTCAGTGCTTTTTCGCCGCCCGACAGCAGCGCAATTGACTGGTTCTTTTTGCCCGGCGGCTGCGCAATCACCTGCACACCAGCGTCCAAAATTTCTTCGCCCGTCATCACCAGCCTGGCTTGCCCGCCACCAAACAGCTCAGGAAACATGCGGCCAAAGTGTTCGTTGACGATGTTGAAAGTGCCGCTAAGCATCTCGCGCGTTTCGCCGTCAATTTTGATGATGGCGTCTTGCAGTGTGTTGATGGCTTCGGTCAAATCGGCCAATTGCGCATCGAGGAAGGTTTTGCGTTCGCTGGCGCTGGTTAGCTCGTCTAGCGCAGCTAAGTTCACAGCGCCCAGCGCTGCGATGTCGCGGTTGAACTGGTCAATCGCGCTTTGCAAACCACCCAGCTTGACATTGCCTTCGGTAATCGATTTGCCCACGGCCTCCATATCGGCCTGCGCTTCTTGCAGCAGTTGCTCGTATTGCTCAAAGCCCAAACGCGCGGCTTGCTCTTTGAGCTGAAAGTCGGTGATGCGCTGGCGCAGCGGGTCTAGCTCGCGCTCCAGCTTGAGTCGCCTTTCATC
>JANOSN010000596.1:0-1970 GCA_031415895.1 Polaromonas sp.
GCTGGTGGCGTCGTACCAAGTCTTAACGCGCGCAGGGACTTCGACAGGCTCAGTCCGAACGGAATTGGCTTCTGGAACGTAAGGAAAATTGCGCAGCTCTTCGATAAAAATGGCATCGGCTTTGCGCAGCAAATCAGCGTATTCTTTTTTCACCTCGCCCAAGATGCGCACGCCCAGACCGGGGCCGGGGAAGGGGTGGCGGTAGACCATGTCGTGGGGTAGGCCCAGAGCTACGCCTAGCTCGCGCACTTCGTCTTTGAAGAGGTCGCGCAGGGGCTCTAACAGTTTGAGGCCTAGCTGCTCGGGCAGGCCTCCAACATTGTGGTGGCTTTTGATGGTGACGGCTTTTTTGCTTTTGGCTGCGCCGGACTCGATCACGTCGGGGTAGATGGTGCCTTGGGCTAGCCACTTTGCGCCTTTTGCGCCCTCACCTTTAAGTTTGGCAGCCTCGGCTTTGAACACTTCTACAAACTCGCGCCCGATGATTTTGCGTTTGGCCTCAGGCTCGCTTACGCCTTTAAGGTGGCCTAAAAACTGCTCTTCAGCATCTACGCGAATCACCTTGGCGTTCAGCTTGCCGACAAACATCTCCATCACCATGTCGCCTTCATTCAGGCGCAGCAAACCGTGGTCTACGAACACGCAGGTCAGCTGGTCGCCAATGGCGCGGTGGATGAGTGCGGCGGCCACGGATGAATCTACGCCACCGCTTAGGCCTAGGATGACTTCTTCGTCGCCCACTTGTTTGCGGATCAACTCTACGGCTTCAGTGATATGGTCTTTCATCACCCAGTCGGGTTGCGCGCTGCAGATGCCTAAAACAAAGCGGTGCAAGATGGCGTGACCTTGCGCGGTGTGGGTGACCTCGGGGTGGAACTGCACTGCATAAAACTTGCGCGCCTCGTCAGCCATGCCGGCAATGGGGCAGCTGTCGGTGCTGGCCATCAGCTTGAAGCCTGGGGGTAGCTCGGTCACTTTGTCGCCGTGGCTCATCCACACGTTGAGCATGCCTTCGCCTTCGGGTGTAGTGAAGTCGGCAATGTCACTCAGTAGCGCGGTGTGGCCGCGTGCGCGCACTGCGGCGTGGCCAAACTCGCGCTTGTGGCCGCCCTCCACCTTGCCCCCCAGCTGATGCGCCATGGCCTGCATGCCATAGCAAATGCCCAGCACGGGCAGGCCCAGTTCAAACACCGCATCGGGCGCTTTATCGGTCAGCTCTTCGTACACGCTGGCGTGACTACCGGACAAAATAATGCCTTTGAGCGAACCGTCTTTGGCGTAGTCGCGCAGCCAGTCGCTGGTGACGTCACACGGATGGACTTCGCAGTACACATGGGCCTCGCGCACGCGGCGGGCGATAAGCTGGGTGACTTGGGAGCCGAAGTCTAGGATGAGGATTTTTTGGTGTTGCATGAAGAAGCAAATCGATGAATTTGAGAAGTTAGATTTATTCTGAATCAGAAGCGGCAGACAGCATAGCTTTGATGCAAGTTTCCAAAGGCTGCAAATGCGTGTTGATCACGGCTGAAATAGCCAATGGGTCGATGTCGCCTAAGTAGTTGTGAACTAGGATATTGCGAAATCCACTGATTTCGCGCCACGCAATTGCAGGGTACATCGCTTTAAGCTGCTCAGGCAACATTTGTGTTGCCTCAGATAGCGTTTGTAGATTTCGCAATGATGCGTCATAGAGCATCTCATCATCTACCAAGCTACCGCGTAGTTGGATGCGACGTACTTTGGCAATTGCATCAAGAACATGGTGCGCATAGGCTTGCCAAGCCTTGCTCATATTTCTACCGCCTCACGCAGCACCTGTTCACGTATATGACGACTTAGTTCGTGTTCGGGCACAAGGTCAACTTTGCGTTGTAATAGATCGGCCAAACCTTGGGTTAAAGCCATGCGTTGACTAAATAAATCATAGCCTTGTGGCAGCTCAACTAAAAAATCCACATCGCTATCGGGCC
>JANOSN010000597.1:0-10442 GCA_031415895.1 Polaromonas sp.
CTCAACAAGCTGGTGATGAAAACGCACAGCGCAATGAAGGCCAAGACGGCGACCGCCGCGAGCCACGCGAACGTAGGGCTGATGGAAGTGAACCGCGCGAGCGCCGTTCACGTGACCGTTACGGCCGTGACCACGGTGACCGTGGCGAGCGCCGTGAGCGCAGCGATGGCGACGGCGCTGGCAACCACCAGTCTGCAGACCAAGCCAACTACGCCCCAGTAGCGGTTGAAAACGGTGTCCCCACTGCCAACCGTGAAGCCGCACCAGCCTATGCTGCAGCCCCGGTCTATGCACCAGCACCCAAAGCACCAGTAAGCAGCCCTGCAGCATCTGTGGCGGCGGCCTACAGCATGCCCAAGGTAGGTGCCTATGCGCTGCCCTTGGCAGACATGGCCCAAGTGGCCAACAGCTCTGGCCTGGAGTGGGTTAATTCCAACGCCGACAAGATCAAAGCCGTACAAGCCCAGATCGCCGCCGAGCCCAAGCCCGTACACGTCCCCCGCGAGCGCCCACCCGCTGTCGTCATCGACGACAGCCCGTTGGTGCTAGTAGAGACCAAACGCGACTTGCGTGACTTGAAGCTGCCATATGAAGCCGCAGCTCAGCGGCAGTAACAACTTAGCAAGCTAAAGACAAAAGCCGCCAGCGAAAACGCTGGCGGCTTTTTGCGTTATTGAAAAGTAATATTTACTGCAACATAACGACCCAAAATAGCAGCCGAAATATATACTTATTAACTATACGATGAGGTTCATTTTCTTTAAGAAACTTGTGGCTCTGTTTTCATGACACCAATAGATCGTAGCGTGATAGTATTCATACAAAATATTACCCATACCAGCATGTTCAAATCAAAATCCCGTGCGCCTGAACAGATTAATGCTGCGTCTGCCAATGACTTGCGTCAAAAAGAAATCGAGACTCTGGATAGAGAAACTCTTGTCAGCATTTTATGTAACTCCAAATCCATTGCTCTCATCACTCGCGCAGAAGCAAGCATTGCTGCAAGCTATATGCGGGCGCGCCAGTATAGCGATGGTAAAGCGCTAGTCCTAGAAGGCGACACTGAGCATTGCGACCATATGCTTTGGATACTGCATGGCGAAGCTGTTGTAGAGGCACTGCCCACCAGCAGCAGCGCACCTATCACGGTGACTGTCTTGGGGCCAGGAGCTACGATTGGTGAACTCAGTTTGATGGATGGAGGCCCGCGCTCTTTGACCTGCACAGCTTCTGGCGATATACGTTGCGCTGTACTCACCCAAACAATGTTGCAGCGCATGGGGCAAGAGCATCCTGAAGTAGCGCTTAAATTGGTGTCCAGTGTTTTCATCGGAATGACTCTTCGAATGCGCGATTTGACCGAAAAACTCAAGCGGTTCATAAGGCTAAACCAAACCATGAACGATGCTCTGCTAGAAACCACAATCATGCAGGTTTTGCGTTGACATCATCTGCAGTGCACTTGTGGCTCCACCCAATTCACAGCTGACTATCGATAAGCCTCTCGCAATGCTTGTATTTATTGCTAAATTAACTCGTAAACACGCTTGCGCCATCGCGTCTTTATCCTTAGCCAGCGCCAGCTTCGCCGCCGACCCTTATGCCTCTAACAATGGACTGCTTCCAGCAGGACAGTGGGCTGGGCCTTATCGCACACTGAACTTCGACTACCCCAGTAAAGCGCCGGCTAGCAGTTGGTTAGAAATTGCCCCGCGACAGCCCATTACAGTAGGTACAGCACCCACTTATGTGGCTGCGCTAAAAAAATTTGTTGCGCCTTCAATACGCGACATGATTGAAAAACCTAATACATGGAACCCCACACAAAAAGGCTGGTATGACATGCCGTGGCAGGCAGAGGGCGGTGCCAGCGAAGGCCGAGAAGCGATATTAGGAGCGTTTGCGGGACAAATCTTGCCGGTGGGTGCATTTACTGGTCTAAATATTCCGCTGCAAAATCACACTGTGGTTTACTACGATGCGCTGTCTGCCACTATGCTCAAACGCCTGTGGGCCAACCCGTTTGACCCTGATCGCAAAAACGTCGTCTTCCCAGAAGGCGCGATGGTAATTAAAGCTGCTGCGGTCACCGCCACCCCCGAGCAATGGCCCGTGCTGAAGAATTCAGCGGTATGGCATGTCTGGCGGCCCACAGTGGCAGACAGCTTGAAAGCCAGTCAAACACCCGGCAAGAGCGCAGCACCTTCGCTGCTACAACTGCGTGTGCTTCAATTTGACATCATCGTCAAAGACTCGGTAGCATCTCCCAAGACGGGCTGGGTGTTCACCACCTTTGTCTACCAGCATGACGCTGCGGGAAAAGGCACTTGGGATAAGCTGGTTCCACTCGGTGCACAGTGGGGCAATGACCCACTGCTAGCTCTATCCCCATCAGGCAAAGCCATGGGTGACAAACACATGGCACTGGAAGAAAACTGGATCAATCCGCAAGCCCCTAGTTTCTCTAAAGAAATGCTAGGCTGGGGTGGTCGTTTGTCTGGGCCTATTGATGTGTCCAAACGCCACAATGTTATTTTTACCGATGGCGAGGTGCGCAAGGAGCAGCGCGCATCTGCGTGCTTGAGTTGCCACGGCACGGCGCAGTATCCTTTCGTTGCCAATCTGTATCCTTCGCCTAACCGCTCTTTTCCGCCAGACGGATCAACCTTTCTGCTCTACCCGCCTGGTTCACAAGAGTGGGCACGTTGGTACCAAAACCGCCCTGGTACCGAGCCACAAAACAAAAATGCAGGTGCTACAGCCTTGGACTATGACATGCTGATCATGTTTGCATTGGCTGCGTTTGATGCGGCATCTGGCGGTGACCGATACCTGCAAAAACGCCCGCGTGGCCACTAAGCCAAATTGTCTCGAACAACTCGTTTGTCCTTTTAGAAAGTCCGTCCATGTTCTGTGTGAAATGCGGCAGTGGTACTGCATCTTTAGCTAAATTTTGCGGCAATTGCGGAACGCTTCTACCCCTGTATGATGCTAGCGGTGTGGCCACTGAATCGACAGTAGCTGTCTCTGGTAGTGAGCCTGCCGCATTATCGCGTCGCCAAATGACCGTGTTGTTTTGCGACTTAGTAGGTTCTACTGCGCTGGCTGAGCAAATGGACCCCGAAGACCTGTTCAGCGCTATGACGGCTTACCACGACATGGTCAAGCGTGTCGCCATTCGCTACAACGCCCATGTGGCCAAAATTGTGGGTGACGGTGTGGACTTGTACTTTGGCTACCCGATTGCCAGCGAAGACGACACTGTGCGCGCAGTGCATGCGGGCTTGAACATCGTACAAGAAATCTCCAACATTCAGGTGGGCACTATACCGCTGCAAGTGCGCGTAGGTGTGGCCACTGGGCACGTCACAGTCGGCGTGCATAACGCGCTGTCCATTGCGGGGTCTACACCCAATCTCGCGGGGCGCATTCAAACCGAGGCCAAGCCTAATCAAGTTGCTGTTGCCCCTGTTACCCGGCGCATTGCGGGGGAGCAGTTTATCTATGAAGACTTAGGGCTGTTTGCGCTCAAGGGTTTTAGCGATGAGGTGCGCATCAGCGCCATCACAGGCGCTGTGTCTCAAACCAGTCGGTCTGCATGGCGCGGCCGTGACAGCCTGATGCCTCTGGTTGGGCGTGATACTGAACTCAGCTTGCTTGCCCAATGCTGGCAGCGCGTGAGCGATCAGCATTGCACCGGCGCACTGCTCACAGCTGATGCAGGCTTTGGCAAGTCCCGCTTAAGCACAGAATTTGAGAACAGTTTAAAAGACACTTCTCACCTCACTATTCGACTGCAATGCTCGCCGTTTCATACCAACAGTGTGTTGCACCCGTTTGTGCAACACTTGGTGCATGCATCAGGATTTATGCGCAACGACTCCACGCTGGTGCAGATTGAAAAACTCGAATCACAACTGGCCATTGCCAATATTACCGAGCGGCGCGTCCTGGCTTTGATTGCAGCATTGGTGGGTGTGCACGTTGAAAACCGTTACCCTTCTATTGAACTACCACCACCTGCGCAAATGGCTTTGACCAAAGACGCGCTGCTCCGCTACTTTATTGACTTAGCTCACAAGCAAGCTCTCACCTCTACTGATGAAACGCTCTCGCGGTATTTTTCAGGCTTGGCACAAAACCAGCCTTTGCTGCTGCTGGCAGAAGACCTTCACTGGGCTGACCCGACCTCGCTAGAGCTGCTTGACATGCTCTTGTCCAGCGGCAAGCTGGCGCGCACTTTTGTGCTAATGACCGCGCGCTCAAGTTTTGAGCCATATTTCAATAACCAGGCCGATATCACCACGATCGTGCTAGAGCGGTTAGGCGAAGACGCTGCGCGCCAAATGGCGTTGAATTTGTGCACCAGTGTGGCTCTACCTGCCACAGAGCTAAGTGCTATCGTTGCGCGCACAGACGGTATTCCTTTGTTCATCGAAGAGATGACGCGCATGGTGATAGATGCACAAGGTACAGGCGCTCAGGCTGTAGGTATGGCAGGGCTGGGTGTGCCTGACACTTTGATGGACTTGCTCATGGAGCGCTTAGACCGCCTAGGCCCTGCCAAAACCCTGGCACAAGTGGCAGCGGTGATAGGGGGCGAGTTTCCGCGTGAGTTGCTGCAAGCCTGTGCCAAGCTCGGCGCACAGACATTTGATGCGCAGCTAAGGGTGCTAATCGATTCAGGGCTGGTGCTGCAAGTTAGCAATGGCTCAGAGCGGCTCAAGTTCAAACACGCATTGGTCGAAAAGACAGCTTACGACTCCATCTTGCTCAAAAGCCGTGTGGCCCTGCATGCTGGTGTGGCCGATGCGTTGACAGGAGAATTTGCATCGCAAGTGCAAGGCGCCTCTGTACTGGTAGCACACCATCTAGCCCGCGCTAACCGCGCACTCGAGGCGGGCCGATATTTGTTACAAGCCGGCATGCAATCACTAGGCCGCGGCGCACCTCGCGAAGCAGCAGGCCATTTGCAAGAGGGCTTAGACGCATTAAAGGATGTGGCCGCCAGCCCCGAGCGCTCTGAGTGCGAGCTAAGCCTGCTGTCGGTATTGGGCCCCACCACCATGGTGCTCATGGGTCCAGGCAGTGCGCCTTTTGGTGATGTGCAAAAGCGTGCACATGCACTGTGCCACGCATTGCCCGGACAACCCAGGCAGTTTCCCATCACTTATGGTCTGTGCTTGTACCACTGGGGGCGCGCTGAGTTTGACATTGCCAACCCGTTGGCCACTGCGCTGCTCAGGACAGCGCACGACAAAGGTAACGACAACGAATCGGTGATGGCCGCTGGTAATATGAACGGTATGGTGCAGTTTCACTTAGGCCATCCCCAGCAAGCCCGCCAACACCTAGAAAACTCCGTAGCGCGTTACCAGCCTGAGCGCGATGCCGCCCTGTACCCGGTGTACATGATGGATTTTGGTGTGTTTGGCCGCTTTTACTTGGCCTTGGCTACCTTAGTATGTGGCGATGCCGACGCCGCACGCCAGCATGCGCTAGATGCATATGCACTGGCCCAAAAGCTCAACCAACCGCATTCGCTGGGATTTTCGCTGTTAGCCAACTTCAACATCGCCTGCATGCGCGATGAGCCTGAGGTGGCCCAGCAGTTTGCTCAGCAATGCGTTGAATTTGCCTCGCAATACGGTTTCCCCGAGTTTATTGGCATGGCGCGCATCGTGCGCGGTTGGGCCACCGCACGCATGGGCCATCCCGGAGCAGGGCTCGAAGATATGGATGCAGGCCTTGCAATGTGGAAGATGACCGGCTTTGAAAACTGGCAAACTTGGTTTGCAGTGCTCAAAGTGGATGTGCTTTTAGCGCTTAGTAACACCGCACAAGCACTAGAAGACATCAACACGCAGCTTGCGCGAATTGAGCTCAATAGTGAAAACCAGTTTCGCAGTTTGCTACTAGCGCAAAAGGCCGTTGTCATGCGCGCAATAGGCACGTATGAGCCTGCTGCAGTGCATAGGCTGTTCAGCGAGGCAAGTGATTTAGCCCAACGGCAAGGCGCTGTGGCTTGGGTGCAGTTGATTGCAAAGAAAGTAGCTCAATAGATTGCTATTTTTTTTAACAGCATAGGCATACTAAAGCTTGGCGTTTCACCCGTTCGCAGCATTCCTCCAAGCCTTAGCAGCCACCGCTGCATCGCCCCGGTTTTCAGCCAGCAATGCCAGCGCGCGCCAAGCGGCGCGCTTGAGTGGTTCGTCTTTTAAATCGCCGGTGGCTGCTGTGAGCAACTGCTGGGCTTTGCCCCACAGCTCGCGTTTCATGCAGGCCATGCCGGCTAGGTATTGCAGGCGGCCGTCGTTGGGTAGCTGGCGTTGGGCAGCTTCTATTTTGCCTAGCCACGTGGTGTCGATGGTGTCAAAGGTGGCCTCCAAGGCATGCACGATGCGGCTTTGCGCGGGGTCGCTCAGCGAGGGGTAGTTGTCCCACACGGTTTGCAGCCAGTGGCGTGCAGTGTCTTGGTGGGTGGCGGCCTCGGGCGTACCTGCAGACACGTTCACTAAGCGCAGGGCGGCGTGGGTGGCCACCTCGGGTTGTTTGCGCTCAGCGGCGGTGAGCTTGTCCCATGCGCGCATCAGCTGCTGCGCATCGTGTGCGTCAGTCAGGGTGTGGGTAGCCAGGCTGCGCACCATGCTTTGCGCGGCCGTGGCTGAAAACGCACCATGTTTGGCCAGTAGGCGGGCGGTGTCTAGCGCTTCTGCGTTGTGCCTGCCTAGCCGCGTGGCGCGCAGCTTAAGGCGCAGGGCGATGGTGCGGCGCTGGGTGCCTTGGGGTAACTCGGCCAGGCGGTTTAAGGCCTCGTTAGGGTCGCGGTCGTCTAGTGCCCAGCGGGCAGCACGCAGCCGGGCACCTTCGTGCACGTGGGCAGCGCTTTTGGGCAGCTCTACATCCAGCGCAGCTTGCACTTGGGTGTTGCGCAGTGCAATGTCTTGCAGTGATTGGGCAGCCTCAGCAGCTACCAAATGGGCCATAGCCTTGACCTCGTTACTTTGAGGCACATTGTCTTTGAGTGCTGCGGCGTGTTGGGCGGCAGTTTCGCCCAGTTTGCGCGCACGGCTAAAGCGGCCTGCTAGCAGGTTGGCCAGCGCGTCGCGCAGCTCGCTGTGCATGGCGCGCTCGCGCTGGGCTGCGCGCCAAGCTTTGGCCTGGGCAGGCAGGTCTAGCAGGGCTGACAGTGCGCGCAGCGCAAAATGCAGCAGTACAAAACTGCCCAGCAGCAGCAGCAGCACCAAGTTAAGCGATAAATCAACCCGGTGGGGCGGCCAAAACACGGTGATTGTGCCGTTAGAGTTAGACGCAAATAAGGCTACCCCCACTGCTGCTGTAAAGATAGCCAAAAGCCAAAGTGCGCCGCGCATAGTGTGGGTGCTTGCGGTTTAGCGGCCTGCAGCGGCTGTTGCCAGTGCGGCCAAAGTGTCGTCGATGCGGGGCAGTTCGGTGGCTTTCATCTGGCCTTGCAATTGCAGCACCAGTGCCTGTGCCTGCTGAGTGCTGGAGGCGTTAACGTCAAAGTATTTACCTAAGCTTGCGGACGCTTGCTGCAGGTCGGCACGGCTAGCGTCTGACTGGCGGGCCAGCAAACCTAGGCGCGCATTTAAGATTTTGAGCTTGAGGTTTTCGCGTACAAAAAAGCTTTGTTCAGGTGACAGCAGCGCAGCATCTGGTGTGTCGATACGGCTGACGCGCACCAAGCCGCGTGCTTCATCTCGCACAGCGCCAGCCACGTTTTGCAGCCAGCGCGGCCATTGGTTTAGCGAGCTGGCTAGACTGGCTGCGCCATCGCTTGCGCCACTTGAGCTAGTTGCACCACTTGCAGCGCTTGCACCTATGGCGGGCTTTGCCGCAGCTTGGGCTGCGGGCTTGCTAGCCACTGCGGCTTTGATAGCTGCGTTTTGGCTGGGTTGTGCCACGGCATTAGCCAGCGGCAGCTGATCGACAATGCGGGCCAGTTCGTCAAGTTTTACCAGCAGGCCTGGTGTGTCAGCCAAGGTAGCGGCTTTAATCCGTTCTGTGTCTTTGGCTATAGCGCGCTGCAAGGGCGCTAAACGCGGCTGGGCAGCGCGGGCGATGCGTTGATCGGCCGCGCGCAATGCCGCCAGCAGGGGCTCGGCGCTGCCGGTCAGGCTGGCCTGCTGCTGGGCTAGGCGCACGGCAGAATCAATGTCGACCACCAAGTTTTCATCGCGCGAGCGCGACAGGCTGCTCATCAGCTCTTCTAGCTGGCTGCGTTGCAGCGCTACTTCGCTGATCTTGGCTTCCATCACGCTTTGGCGAGCGGCCGTTTCACGCACAGTGTCTAGTGCTGATTTGGCCAATGTTTTAGCTTCGACAGACTGCGTGCTGGCGTCTAAATTTTGGCGGGCTAGTGTTTCTTGGATATGGCTGAGCTTTGACCACAATAGGCCACTGGCCAGCACAGATGCTGCAGATACAGCTATTAAAAACAAAGTGAGTTTAGACAATGCAGGTGTGGGTGTGGGCGCTGCTGCGGGCGGCCGCGCTGGCGTGGCATCACTGGCCTGCGCTGGCGTAGCACCACTAACCTGCGTTGGCGCAGGGCCAGCTTCGGGCAGATCAACGGGGCGCAGGGGCTCATTCATAGCAGTGATTTTATAGACTGCGCTACATCGTTGGCTGCAGGGCGTGACGTGCAAACAACAGCAAAACCCTTCGCCCGCGCCGCTTGTGCGATGCGCTCGTGGGTTACTACGCAACGCGCTTGGCTCCAGCCAGAGTCCGCCTCTGGCAAAGGCGGCAAATGTGTAAGGGCTTGTGAACTGCTGAACACCCACACGCTGCCATCGGTTGCAGCCTGATGTGCCCAAGCTATTTGCGCCGCGCTAAATTGCGGTGCACGGCGCTCGTACACCGCAGCAAATTCCACTGCACCGCCTGCGACTTCAATCTGCTGGGCTAGCCAGTCGCGGCTGGCGTTGGGGGTGCCTATGTCAACTCCGCGCAATATCAACACCTTTTTACCGGGCTGTATTTGCCCTTTAACACGCTGCCACAGCGCATCGCTGTCCCATCGTGCGGCTTGCAGATCAGGTGCATCAATATGTTGTGCAATCACGCCATGGCGCTGCAACGCAGCCACCGTGCCGGGCCCAGTAGCCCAGTGGCGTTGATGGCTATTTACTATCAATTCAATAGCTGTCTGATCAATAGATACTTGGACTATCGGCATATTTGATTGGTAAAACTGCTCTACAGCGTTACTACTGACCCACATGCACACATCAAAGTGCGCAGCGTGTGCATGCAGCTGTGCGCGCTGGTCTGCTGACAATACACTAGCAATCTCAATCAACGGAAAACTCTGTGCAGGCAGCCCTTGAGCGTTCAACATGTCCACCCATTGCACAGCTTGCGCGGCAGGGCGGGTAATGATAGTGCGCTGGGGGGTGGACATGCCAGCCTTAAGCAACAGCAGCTTTCAACCGCGCCGCTACCTCAGCGCCCAATGCGCGTGCTTGGGTAGCCTGGGTGGCAGGTGCGTCGCCTTGCGCACGCGCTAAGGGGCGGGCACCGTCTGGATCACCAAAAGCAGCGCGCAGGTACAAGGCATCACCCTGCCACTGCGCAAAAGCAGCCAACGGCATAGAACAGCTGCCGCCCATAGCGCGGCTAACCTCACGTTCAGCACTTACTGCCACCCAAGTGGGGATATGGGCCAGTGGTGCCAGCGCGGCCACTAAGTCATTGCGCCCTGCGCAAATTTCAATGCCTAGCGCGCCTTGGCCTGCGGCGGGCAGCATGTGCTCGGGTTCAAAAGTTTGTGCAATGCGGTGGCCTAGGCCTAGGCGAATCAAGCCTGCCGCTGCTAAGACAATTGCTGCGTAGCCACCCTCATCGAGCTTGCGCAGGCGGGTGTCTAAGTTACCTCGTAATGGCTCGATTTTTAAATCAGGCCGCAGTGCGTGCAGCAGCACCATGCGGCGCAGGCTAGACGTGCCCACCGCAGCGCCGAGGGGCAAGGCCTCTAGCGAGGCGTAATGGGGCGACACCAGCGCATCGCGGGGGTCTTCGCGCTCCATCACGCAGGCCAGTTCAAAGCCGCTGGGCAGCTCCATCGGCACGTCTTTCAGGCTGTGCACGGCAATGTCTGCACGGCCATCGGCCAGCGCTGTTTCAAGCTCTTTGACAAACAGGCCCTTGCCGCCTACTTTGCTTAAACTGCGGTCCAAAATCTGGTCGCCCTGGGTGGTCATGGGCAGTAAGCTGACGCTGTGGCCCAGCGCCTGCAAGCGTGATTGCACATGCAGGGCCTGCCACATGGCTAGGCGGCTTTCACGGGTGGCGATAGTGATCTTCAAAATACTCGTCATCTTTTACTCGTAACCAATTTGTAATCATTGCATTCTTACCAATGCTAGCATGTAGGCACTAGTCACACATTACCACCATGCCCAAAATCTCTGCCC
>JANOSN010000598.1:0-3158 GCA_031415895.1 Polaromonas sp.
TTCAAGTAATTGGAAGCGGCTGAGTAGTCGGCCGCCTGTATGCTCGAAGGCATGCGCTTGTATTTGTCAAAAAAGCGCTTGGCAAATTTGCGCGAGGCATCGTCCTGGTTCCAATACCAACTGTCGGTCAGTTGTAGGCCCTCGGTGTTAGCCAGACCAAGGATGTGCACGTCATTGATGAACACTAGTAGCCCAGCGACTTTCATAGTCTTGGTGATACCAAATTCCTTGGCCGCCTTCATCGCATTTGTGAAGTCACCACCTGCCGTGGCCATGGCAAGGATTTGTGCCTTGGAGGCTTGCGCCTGTAGCAAGAAGGAAGAGAAGTCCGAGGCGTTTAAAGGATGCCTGACTGAACCGACCACCATACCGCCGTTAGCTTTGACCACGGCAGTGGTGTCTGCTTCGAGACCCAAGCCGAAAGGATAGTCGCCAGTCAGGAAGTACCAGTTTGTATTGCCAGCTTTTACCAGGGCTGACCCTGCTACCTTGGACAAGGCCACAGTGTCGTAGGCATAGTGAACGGTATAGGCATTGCAGTCTTCGTTGGTCAGGCGCGCCGACCCAGCGCCGACGACGATGAAGGGACGCTTTTTCTCGGCGGCAACTTTGGACATTGCCAAGGCCGTCCCCGAGGACGTGCCACCGATCAGTAAGGCCAGGTTTTCCTTATCGATCCATTCGCGTGCTTTAGCGCTAGCGACTTCGGCCTTGTTATGGTGGTCAGCGGTGAGCACCTCAATAGGTCTGCCCAATACCTTACCACCGAAGTCCTGCACCGCCCATCTGATCATTTCGCCACCGGCAATGCCGTCGATATCAGCGTACACACTGGTCATGTCGGTAATAAAGCCGATCTTTACCGGGCCATTAGCAGATTGGGCGCCTGCAGCTCCAGCGATGAGGCCAACGACCAGTGTCGAGATCAAAGGTTTGAAAGGGATGGATAGTTTCACGAAGATCTCCTAGTTGTCATTGAGCAAAAGTATGAAACAAGGTAGCGTAGGCCCTAAGCACCGACCTAGGCCGGAACTATTACGGTGTCTTGATGTGTGTGCTGGAAACTGGGGCTATTTGCTTTCGCGAAGCGGTGCCATTGCGCTTACTTTTTTGGTTGTAGCCCCAGTGCGAAAGCACTATGCTTACAACTCATGGAGTTGTAAGCATAGTGCGCATGAGGATCTCGGCATTAGCCCTCATAGCCTCATTCGAATTGATATCTGAACGCCGGGTAGCCAATTCTTGATTCTCGGCAGCAGCCCTTTTTTTGAACTCCGCGAGCACTGAGTTGGTGGCGGCATCAACACTTGTATGTTCTGCACTTTTGGTCTCGCTTTCAGCACCACCACACGCTGCCAACATCATTGATATGAACGTTACCAATAAAATCGTGGATGCTCTTGAATGCCGTTTTGTCATGATTTTTCCTTCGTTACCTGTTTTTCATCTGTTGTATCCAAACCCTCTGCTTTTTTGCGCTGCACCAGCCATGATCGGATTTTGGATTCAGCTAGCTTGTTACGTATTTCGCTCTGAACTTCAGATTTCAATGGGAGAGTTACCGGACGCTGCGCTTGCGCTTGAATGACATACCATGTTCCTTCAAAACGCACTGGCTGTGACGGCATCTTTGGATTTTGAATCAGTCGTTTGACTTCTTCAAGAACTGGCCCGGGCATCCGTTGTGATGCGATCCAACGCCACTCTGCAGGTTTTTCTTCGGGTGAAAGTACTGCCAGTTTTTGCTTGACAACTTCAAACTCCGTTTTGTCGTTGAGCGCTTTAGCTGCTTCCTGGGCCTTGGTTTGATCCACAAACGATAGGCGCCGCATTTGATATTCGATATCATTCAGATCAGACTTGGCAAGTTGATATTCAGTCTCGATTTCTTGCGTAGTCACGCGCTGTGGATCAGCCAAATACCTGCTGTAGGCATTGGCCAAAACCAACTGGCGTGAGGCTTGTAACTCCAATTGAACACGCGCATCCTTGTGCAGTGCCGCTTCAATCGCTCCACGTTCTAGCAGGGCGCGTTGTAGCAAAATCTCTCTGACCTCCGACTGAGTACGCTTTTTGGCTTCAGGGTCCAGTTTGAGTGCATCCGGCTGTGCTGCCAACACCAACTCAATTTGAGCTTGTGAGATTTGTACAGTTTTACCTCGCACCGGCCCCAATTCCGATGCCTTGGGCGTAGCCCCCGGTTCGTGCGCATGAACCGTAGACCCAACCAATAAAAGTATCGCAATAGCTGACCGTGTGAGTAGCTTCATGATGCGTTGTGTTTTATCCATATCAATTCGTCATGCGCCAGTATTGATAGGGATCGGTGGTACTTTGCAAGCCGATGACAACGCGCCCTAAATAACCGTCTTCTACGGCCGTCAGTACCTTTCTTGTCTGTGTGTGCACAAGACGCATCAATCCCTTAGGTAAATACTCAATTTCCCACTCTGTGGTGGCAGTATTTCCATTAGCTGGGAGCGCTGCCAGTAGTCCTGACGAATTGAGTCCCAAAAGCACTAACCCGACTGCGTCCACCGCGATGTTAACTTTGCCACTACCGGCCAGCACAGGCTTTACAAACCAGTTAGCACCTTCTGGTCCCATGTTGCTTAGATTGCTACCCAATGCGCCACCACTCGTTCCCAAGCGAATGGTTACTGGTGCATTGGTTGGAAAAATATACCAGCGCTGATTGTTTCGCCCGTCGTACGGGTAACTAACGATTTCATCGCGAGTGGTGCCTCCATTCAGTGAGGTTTGCCAATACCCGTCCAGTGTGCGGCCTTCTGTTTCTAATTTATATTCACGATTACCGACCGAAGCCATCTTAAAACTCTGTTTCTTTACCGCTATGCTTTCTGGCGTTGGTTTTCGTTGATTCAGCACTGGAAAGCCTTGGAAACTTGTTTGCACGCTGTAGTCCAGAGCCATGCCGGTACGGCGCGAAACCAAGCGATACGCACCGTCAGTCCACTCGCCAAACTGCATCTGCCAAGATTGCGCCAAATTTCCTGGGGACAAATCTGCAGTACCAACAGCTGCTCCAGCTGCCAATGCCGTATCCTTTTGTGATAACGCTTTACCAGTAGGCTGGGACACTACGTGCACACTAAGATAACCGTCAACTTTGATCATTTTTGATATAGAAGGCACTC
>JANOSN010000599.1:0-5365 GCA_031415895.1 Polaromonas sp.
ATAAAAACTTTAAATTTTATTTTTTGTATTCCTTTTGACCCTTTTGTCTTCTTTTGCGCCCTTCGCGAAACCTTCTCGCCCTCTGCGTTCATAAAATCCCCGTTTTGGTTTTCATATTCACTAGGAGAGTAAAAAATGTCAGACCCCATAGTCATAGTCAGCGCCACCCGCACCCCCATGGGCGCGTTCCAAGGCGACTTTGCAGCACTTGCTGCCCACGACCTAGGCGGTGTAGCTATCAAAGCTGCTGTTGCGCGTGCTGGTATTTCACCCGAAGTAGTCAACGAATTATTGTTCGGCAACTGCCTGATGGCAGGCCAGGGCCAAGCACCGGCGCGGCAAGCAGGCTTTAAAGGCGGCTTGCCCAATAGCGCAGGCGCTGTGACGCTTAGCAAAATGTGCGGTAGCGGTATGCGCGCCGCCATGTTTGCGCACGACATGCTGACCGCAGGTAGCGTAGACGTGATGATCGCGGGCGGGATGGAGAGCATGACCAACGCGCCGCACCTGTTGCTTAAAGGGCGCAGTGGTATCCGTATTGGGCACGACCGTATTTATGACCACATGATGCTGGACGGCTTGGAAGATGCTTACGAGCCAGGCCGCGCGATGGGCACGTTTGGCGAAGAATGTGCTGACAAGTACAAGTTCACCCGCGAGGCGCAAGACCAGTTTGCTATTGCCAGTGTGCAGCGCGCGCAGGCTGCGACTAAGTCGGGCGCGTTTGCTGACGAGATCTCACCCGTCACGGTTAAAACCCGCGCAGGCGATGTGGTGGTGAGTATTGACGAAGGCCCGGCCAAAGCCAAGCTGGACAAAATCACCAGCTTAAAGCCCGCGTTTAAAAAAGACGGCACGATCACTGCAGCTTCAAGCTCATCCATCAACGATGGCGCTGCCGCTTTGGTGATGATGCGCGCCAGCACCGCAGCCAAGCTGGGCTGCAAACCACTGGCACGCATCGTCAGCCATGCGCTGCATGCGCAAGAGCCGAATTGGTTTACCACTGCACCTGTAGGCGCTACGCAAAAGGCTTTAGCCAAAGCAGGCTGGAGCGTGAAAGACGTAGACCTGTGGGAAGTGAACGAAGCATTTGCCGTAGTGCCCATGGCGCTGATGGCCGAGCTGAATGTGTCGCACGATATTGTCAACGTTAACGGCGGCGCGTGTGCTTTGGGTCACCCCATCGGTGCCAGCGGCGCACGCATTATGGTCACGTTGATGCATGCTCTTGCAGCGCGCGGTTTAAAACGAGGCGTGGCTACGCTGTGTATTGGTGGCGGTGAAGGCACTGCGGTTGCTTTAGAGATGCTGTAAATACTATCAATTTAATAGCTGCTTGAGCAGTAAATACTTGGACTACAGGCTGATTTGACTATGAAAATACTTATTTTAGGAGCCTCCCGAGGCATAGGCCTAGAGTTTGTACGCCAGTACATGGGCGCGGGTGCAAAGGTCACGGCAACGGCGCGCAACGATGAGGGCTTGCAAATAATTACGGCGCTGGGTGCTAAAGCGCTTAAGCTGGATGTAACCAATCCGCAAAGCGTCAGTGGCTTGGCGTGGATGCTGAACGGCGAAAAGTTTGATGTAGCCATTTACGTAGCCGGTGTGTACACCCAAGGTGGTGCCACCACACCGCCTACACGCGAGGAGTTTGACCAAACGATGCACACCAATGTGCTGGGTGCCATGCAAACCATTCCCCAAGTGGCACCCATGGTGCAGGAGACCAAAGGCAAGTTCATCTTCATCACCAGCGGCATGGGCAGCATAGGTGAAGCAGAAAGCAGCTTTGGGTGGACCTACCGCGTGAGCAAAGCTGCATTAAACATGGCTGTGACTGCCGCGCAGCACGACTACCCCAAAGCGCTACTGCTGCCCATGTGCCCTGGCTGGGTGCGCACTGATATGGGTGGGCCCAATGCGTCGATCAGCGTAGAAGAATCAGTCACCGCCATGCGCCATACGATTGCTGGCTTGACAGTTAAAGACAAGGGTAAGTACTTTCACCATGATGGCCGCGTGTACAACTCGTGGTGATGTAATGTGTATTGCAAGCCGCGTGCACGGTGGTTGCCCATTAGAAGATAAAAAATAGGAGATTTAGATGACAAATAAGCCAGCAGTCCAAGTATTTATTGCTCAAGTTGCTATGTTATTAATAGCGTTTTCTACCCCGCTAGTGGTTGCGCAAACCCGCAATGACGCGTTGTGGTCTGCAGCAGCTGCTGAGCAAACTGCCACAGTGAAAACACTAGAACGTATGGTGAATATTGAAACGGGCACTGGCAATGCCGAAGGCATGGCGGCTATGGGCAGCCTGCTAGAAACTGAACTCAAAGCACTGGGTGCCACCGTGTCGCGCAGCAAGGCGGTGGGTGATGCAGTGGGCGACAACATTGTGGGCACCATCACTGGTAAGGGGACTAAAAAAATACTGCTCATCGCGCACATGGACACCGTGTATGTGAAGGGCACGTTAGCCAAAGCACCGTTTCGCATCGACGGCGTGCGCGCGTTCGGCCCAGGCATTGCTGATGCTAAAGGCGGTATCGCCGTCATTTTGCACAGCTTAAAGCTACTCAAAGAGCGCGGCTTTAACGACTTTGCGCAAGTCACCGCGATGTTTAACACCGATGAAGAACGCGGCTCTAATGGCTCGCTCGATTTGATTCAAGAGCTGGCAAAACAACACGATGCTGTGCTGTCGTTTGAGCCCACGGTAGCCATTAAAGAAATGACAGTTTTAGCCACATCTGGCATAGCCACAGTCAAAGTTAACGTTAAGGGCAAAGCATCGCATGCAGGCGCTGCGCCTGAGCTGGGCACCAACGCCCTGGTCGAGGCATCAGACTTTATTTTGCGCACACTAGACTTGGACAATAAAGATAAAAATTTCCGTTTTAACTGGGTAATAGGCAAAGGCGGCTCGGTGCCCAACATCATTCCTGACGAAGCGACGATTGAAGCCAATGTGCGCTACTTAGACTCATCAGACATTGATACTATGTCTAAAACTTTGACCGAACGCGCAGCTAAAAAACGCTTTCCTGAATCACAAATCAGTGTGCAAATTCAACTGGGTCGTCCCGTTTTCAATGCCAATACCGAAGGCAAGCGCTTGATTCAAAAAGCAGTCGATATATACAAAGAAACGGGCTTTGAGTTAACCGTCATTCCTGCTACCGGCGGTGGTACCGATGCGGCCTATGCGGCGCTGTCTGGCAAGCCAGTGGTCGAAGGCTTGGGCCTGCCAGGCTTTGGCTACCACAGCAACAACGCTGAATACGTGATGATTGACGCTATCCCGCGTCGCCTGTACCTTGCTGCGCGCATGATCATGGATATTTCGCAAGGCAAATAAACTCTAAAGAACACAATGCAACTCAGCCCAGACCACACCGCTGTGCAAGACGCGGTACGCGCCTATGTGCAAGCCGAAATTGCACCGCACGCTGCTGCGTGGGACAAGTCGCACCACTTTCCGCGTGCGCAGCTGCGCGGCTTGGCCGACCTAGGCTGCTATGGCGTGGCCGTGCCCGAGCAATATGGCGGCGCAGGCATGGACTATTTAAGCTTGGCGCTGATATTGGAGGAGATAGCTGCGGGTGATGGCGCAACGTCCACCGTAGTAAGTGTTAATAATTGCCCTGTGTGCTCGATCTTGATGGCCTGGGGCAGCGAAGCACAAAAGCAAAAATACCTCAAACCTTTGGCGCGCGGGGACATGTTGGGCGCGTTTTGTTTAACCGAACCCCATGTGGGCAGCGAGGCCGCAGGTTTAAAAACTACAGCCACCCAAGACGGTGACCATTATGTGCTTAACGGCGTAAAACAATTTATAACCAGTGGTAAGAACGGCGACGTAGCCATTGTGATGGCCGTCACTGACAAAGCCGCAGGCAAAAAAGGCATCAGCGCTTTTTTAGTAGAGACCAAAACACCAGGCTACGAGGTGGCGCGCATTGAAGACAAGCTGGGCCAACACGCCAGCGACACGGCGCAAATTAGGTTTGAAAACTGTCGCGTGCCTGCAGACAATCGCATTGGTGAAGAAGGACAGGGTTTAAAAATCGCGCTCAGCGGTTTAGAAGGCGGGCGCATTGGTATCGCCGCGCAAAGTCTGGGCATGGCGCGTGCTGCATTCGAGGTGGCGCTTAAATACAGCAAAGACCGCGAGAGCTTTGGACAACCTATTTTTCAACACCAAGCCGTGCAGTTCAAGCTGGCAGATATGGCTACGCAATTAGAGGCGGCGCGTCAGCTCACGCACCATGCAGCATCCCTTAAAGACGCAGGCCTGCCCTGCTTGAAAGAAGCCGCTATGGCCAAACTGTTTGCCAGTGAGATGGCCGAGCGCGTGTGCAGCGATGCCATCCAGGTGCACGGCGGTTACGGTTATGTCAGTGACTTTCCTGTAGAGCGCATTTACCGCGACGTGCGCGTGTGCCAGATATACGAAGGTACTAGCGATGTGCAAAAGATATTGATTGGGCGTGCGTTGGCTTGAGCGCTAGTTGACGTGGTACTTACGGCTAAGTCGTGAATACTTTATTTTTTGTCATAACTGCCATGTCATTAAAGTGACCGTTAAAAGGGTTATCACGTACATAGTCTAGCCCTAAAAAGTTCAACAATAGCAAGGTATTTTTTTAGATTTATCAACCGGAAACATCATGAAAAAACTCGTTCCTGCCAATGTTCCTGCGCGTCGCAGCTTTTTGAAAAACGCCTCCGCTGCTGCGGTAGGCGGTGTCGCTATGGCGGCTCCAATGATTGCCACTGCGCAAACCACCACCTTGCGTTTTCAGTCCACTTGGCCTGCCAAGGATATTTTCCATGAATACGCCAACGACTTTGCTGACAAAGTCAACGCGATGGCCAGCGGCAAGCTCAAAATTGAAGTGCTGCCATCTGGCTCAGTAGTGCCAGCATTCCAGCTGCTAGAAGCTGTCAACAAAGGCACGCTGGATGGCGGCCATGGTGTTGTGGCTTACCACTACGGCAAACAAAACGCCTTGGCTTTGTGGGGCTCAGGCCCAGCCTTCGGCATGGACCCTAATATGGTGCTGGCATGGCACAACTATGGCGGCGGCAAAGCGCTGCTAGACGAAGTGTACAAGTCCATCAACATGGACGTGGTCACCTATTTATACGGCCCCATGCCTACCCAGCCGTTTGGTTGGTTTAAAAAGCCCATCTCCAATGTGGAGCAACTCAAAGGCGTGAAGTTCCGTACTGTAGGCTTGGCCGTTGACATGTACACCGACATGGGTGCCGCAGTCAATCCGTTGCCTGGCGGCGAAATTATCCCTGCACTCGATCGAGGCTTGCTAGATGCAGCCGAGTTCAACAACGCTAC
>JANOSN010000600.1:0-1017 GCA_031415895.1 Polaromonas sp.
GTTTCAACCGTTTTATGTTGTGTGGTGCCTAGCCAGCCTAGGTCTTGCTCGCCAAATCGGCTTCCAGCGCCGTCTAGTGGCGTAAAGCCCAGCACTTTGCCTAACTGGGCGTTGTTGCCCAGCGTGGGGTGTGCGTCTAGCGGCAGGTGGTAGGCGTACAGGTTGATGTCGTGCGCCAGCAGCTTTTGCAGACGCTGCTTCATCCAGCCCACCACGCGGCCGTCCTGGCCGCGCCAAAACAGGCCGTGGTGCACAAAAATAGCGTCTGCACCTTGGGCAATAGCCGCGTCGATCAAGGCCACAGAGGCAGTTACGCCTGAGACAATAAGGCCTACCCGCGACCTGCCCACTAGGTGGCAGTTGCGGTGTATGAGGCTTGGCGGGAGTGCGGGCTGACTCAAGGATATTGAGTGGCACTGAAGCAGCACTACCTACGTGCTTACATGTACAATACTACGACCATGTATAAAAAGGTGATTCTATGCGCGTAATAAGCTACACCGAAGCCCGAAACTCCTTCAAATCTGTCCTAGACGGCGTAAGTGACGATCAGGATGTCACCATTATTAACCGTCGCGATGGTGCGGATGCAGTGGTCATGTCGTTTGATTACTACCAAAGCGTGATGGAAACATTGCACCTTGTATCTTCTCCCGCAAACGCGGCCAAACTAGCCACCGCAATTGCACAAGACAAAGCGGGGAAGGCCAAGCCACGTAAGCTGTTAACAGCTTAACTATTTAGCCACCACAACCATGCGCAACATCAGCTTTGTGCCCGAAGGCTGGGAGCAGTACACCTATTGGCAAGGCCAAGACCGCAAGACTTTAAAGCGTATCAATATATTGATCGAAGCGGCTGCCCGCGACCCGTTTGAAGGTATCGGTAAACCTGAACCGTTAGTGGGAAACTTATCGGGCTATTGGTCACGCCGCATTGACGAAACTAACAGGCTGGTCTACCGGGCTACTGACTACGAATTAGTGGTGATTGGCTGCAGGTACCACTATGACGATT
>JANOSN010000601.1:0-8689 GCA_031415895.1 Polaromonas sp.
GTATTGGGCACGCCGCTGGTGCCCTGCTCTTATGACCCGTTGACTGGCTATTTTCGTGACGGTTGCTGCAAAACCGACGAAACCGATCATGGCTCACACTTGGTGTGCGCGCGGGTGACGCAAGAGTATATGGTTTTTTCGTTGCAGCGTGGTAATGACCTGATGACAGCGCGCCCAGAGTTTCGTTTTAAAGGCCTTAAAGCAGGCGACCGCTGGTGCCTATGCGCCAACCGCTGGAGCGAAGCGTTGCGTGCGGGCGTGGCGCCACCGGTAGTGCTGGAATGCACGCATGCCAAGGCGCTGGGCATGATTGCCATGGACGACCTGCGCCGCCATGCTTATGTGGCTCCGCAGGCTGTGTGATACTGTTTTAGGTATCAAATAGCCTGATTAGCCTGATTAGCCAGATGCCTCAGATGCTGAAAAATAACCGTTCGGGCTGAGCTTGTCGAAGCCCTCATAAACCCTTCGACAAGCTCAGGGTGAACGGGCAGGTTATCTGAGGCATCTGGCTAATCAGGTCAAATAGCGCTGTAGTCCAAGTATTTATTGCTTGGATAGCTATTGAATTTATAGCGTTTTGGTTGATCTAAGTTGGCTTTTAACTCCCCTGTGGCAATGCATGGCAGTACAGCAAGCAGTGGCAATGTTAGTCTTAGTCTTAGTGTCATTGCTCCACCAGATCCCAATCCGGCTCGCCTTCGATGCCCTCGCCTACCTGCTGCAACAGCTGTTTTAAGGAAAACGATCAGCAACTTTGAACGGCTGGTGGTGCCGAAATACGCGATCAAAACCACTCCGAGCAAACACTTCTCTTGTTTTTGTATGAGGGTAACTACTTATTGTCGGACAGCGTACCGAAGAGCACATTGATTAAGCCAAAAACGTTCTTCGCTTCTTTCGTTGCCAAAACTAATGCGCGCGGCACCAGCTTAAGTGAAGGTTCAATTAACTTAAAACTTAATCTAAGGATTGAAAATGAGCAAAAACTTTATCGCAATAACTGCGTTTGGTCTGGCTTCGCTTCTTTCGGCTGCGCCTGCAACTGCCTTAACAGTCAAGGCAGAGAACTTTCTGCAAACAGAATCGCCGTGGGACATGTCTTTCCTAAAAGACGGAACCATGTTTTTTACTGAAAAGTGCAAGGGCCTTTCGGTTAGATTGCCGACAGGCGGCGTGAATAGGTTACTTGGGGTTCACGATGCAAAGGGTTATTCGCAGATCAAACAGGATCTGTTCTGTGATGGGCAAGCGGGGGTTCAGGGTGTTGAAATAGATCCAAACTTTAGCTCCAACCGCTTTGTTTATGTTTACTCAAGTTCGCGCGGAGCGAATCGTACCTACGATGGGTACAACAATATTTTGATGCGGATGAAAGTGAACGCGGATTTTTCATCAGTGACCGACATTGTTGAGATCATCAACGACATTGGATACAAGCCAAAAGCATCCAACCATCCATTCGGTGGCCCTGGGGCGCACAACGGAGGAAGAATTCGATTTAATCCTGGCGACGGTTTCCTTTATGTCTTAACAGGCGACAACCACAACGGAGAGGGCCCACAACATCCAACGCAATTGCGAGGCAAGGTGCTTCGTGTTGACCGTGATGGCAAAGCCGCCGCTGGAAACAACCCACCTGCCGGGTTTGACAAACGTATATTTGCGTATGGCTTCCGCAACCCACAAGGTATTGCGTTTCGGCCTGGAAGCAACGATGTCTACATCTCTGAAAACGGACCATGGCATAGTGACGAAGTCACCAAGCTGGTCAATGGTGGTAACGGGGGTTGGGACCCACGGGGCAAAGTTAACGGACGTCAAGACTGCCCAGATAACTACTGTGGATATTCGCCCAACCAGATGGGTGCCATGGATCCCAAAACGCGTGCAGAATTCATGTCTATGACAGACTTGAAGGCGTACCCTAGTGCTATGAAGCCAGCTTGGAACAACAGAGGTTTGTCTCAGGGCATGTGTGGCAGCGTGTTCCTAGTCGGTAAACAATGGAAAGAATGGGAAGGCCGTCTGGCTGTGGGATACGCTGGAATCGGCATTCACGGTACTGCTACAGGCAATCGCATTGATGTCCTAGACATCTCTAATGACGGCTTAACATCCAACGTCGAGCCGGTTCAGTGGCCAACATTCGCGGGGCGCTTCCGTCACGTTTCCCTTGGGCCTGATGGCGCTCTCTATGTAACTGATGAAGGCGGCGGCATGATTTATCGAGTCACGCCAGAGTAAATGATTTAGATTGCGAAGCGCGCTGCGTTGCTGCAGTGCGCTTTTTTTCTTTCAGCCGCATTGATGGAGACAATTATGCGATGCACGCTTTCGTTTCTTTTTTTCATGGGTCTTGTTTTTTCGGGCAAGTTTGCTTATGCAGACGTTGCACAGCTAAACACTCTGATGCTGCGAAACAACTGCCTTGCCTGTCACATGATTGATAAGCGTAAGTACGGTCCACACATGAAAGAAGTGGCGGCCAAATATTCTGGCAATACTGCCTTTGCAGAGCAGCTGGCAGTCAAAATCAAGGCGGGGGGCACGGGAGTCTGGGGCTCTGATGTTATGCCAGAGCAACCGCAGGTGACGGATGAGAACGCGAAGCTGATGGCCACACTAATTTTGGCTCTCGAAGTTAAGTAGCCATGGATAGAAAATTCAAGTCCAACTCCAAAACACTGGAAAGCTAATCAACTCGGTCATATATTGCCCATCCGTCGCGTGCCAGAGCAACGAGCCAAGCTACAGTACATAGACAAGCCTAGGTAAAACACGAAAGACAACACTTTTACCAATGAAAAGTGCTTGTAGTCCAAGTATTCATTGCTCAAGAAGCTATTAAATTTGCAGCAAGTAGATTTTCTCACTCTCTAGGCAATCTACAGCCTCGCTGTTTACTTTGGATGGGCAGCACGGCCACCACTAAAACCGGGAATATAGCTAATTACTCAAAAATTGAGCAATTTCCGTGTTTCTTCTACAGCTACCGCTTTGGCGCTTAGAAAGCGCAGAATATAGTTATGCCCGTGCAACCAAACATACTGGTGTAACTACTTTGAGTGTAATTCTAGGCACATCTACACTCGTGGCCGCAACGCGTTCACGCAATGGTGCGAGTTTTCACTTGCTGTCTATGCTGCCCAGCCGTGACTTCCAAATTGCCCTCACCGTGGCGCTGTACACCGAGTGGCAAGCGGTGTTAACCAGGCCGGAGCATTTGCTGCGGGGTGCCACTGCTGAATCGGCTTTGGCATTCTTGCGCGACCCAGACGACGACATGGTGCTGGAATGCGCGCTAGCGTCGGGCAGTCAATACATCGTGACGCACAACATAAAAGACTTTCGTCGCGCACCTGAGCTGAAAGTGCAGGCTATCACACCGGCCCAATTTTTGATAATTTTGAGGCGTAAACCATGACCGCTTTGACCATTCGATTACCTAATTCAGTTCATCAAAAAGTCAAGGAACTAGCCGAGCGCGATGAAATCTCGGTAAACCAGTTCATTGCCAGCGCGGTGTCAGAAAAAATGGCATCTGTGGTGACACTGGATTATTTGAAGGCTGAGGCTGCAAAAGGCAAGCGCAGCGACTTTGACTATTTCTTGGGATTGGTTCCGAGTGCGCCGGTGATGACCGGTGATGAAGTGTGAGCAATACACCACCCGGAGTGCTAGAGCGCGCGCATGCCAAGGCGCTGGGCATGATTGCAATGGACGATCTGCGCCGCCATGCCTATGTCACGCCGCAGGCTGTTTGACACTGCTGACGCGATGTTTTAGGTGCTATTTAGGCTTGTAGTCCAAGTATTTACTACTCAACCAGCTACGAAATCTGTAGCGCTGCAGCTGATCTTGGGTTGCTTTTAACTTCCCCTTGGCAATGCATCTGCTCGTTGTTTAGCCTTGGCGGGCGGCGGGACATATCGCTTACAAAACTTCCGCTAAAACGCGCGGCCAGTTCCAGTTACACCCAACTGGCTTGCACTCCTATGTTTTTGTAGATACAATAACCTCATGCGTATCACTTTCGATTCTGTAAAACGCGAGAAGGCGTTGGCGGAACGAGGCCTGGACTTTTCGGATGCTAAGGTGGTCTTTGAGGGCGTGACCCTGGAGGTCGAAGACATCCGCAAAGAGTATGGGGAAATGCGAATCATCAGCTACGGTTTTCTGGCGGGGCGGATGGTTGTCATAGGGTACACACCGCGTGGCGCGGATCGTCACGTATTTAGCATGAGGAAAGCCAATGACCGCGAACAAGCCCGCATCGAACCGCTCCTTAAAATCTGACCTCGCTCGTGTCGACGCGCATGTGTTGAAAGCCAGCGAGTATGAAGAGCTGCCCGACCTTACTGACGAAATGCTCACCCGCGCCCGCGTTAACAAAGGTGGGCGACCTTTATCACCGAATCCGCGCAAGCTGCTGTCCCTGAGATTGCCTGCCGATGTCATCGAGCGGTGGAAAGCAACGGGCGCTGGCTGGCAAACGCGCATGGCAGAGCGTCTGAGCAAGGTATCTTAAAAACTCAACCAGTCTGTTAAGGCTAATCTGCAACACTTTGACAATGAAAAGTGCTTGTAGTCCAAGTATTTACTGCTCAAGCAGCTATAAAATTTGTAGCGTATTGGTTTGCCTTAGGTACTTTTAAATCACCCCTTAGCAATATTTAACTACGTTGTTTACCGTGGACGGGCGGCGGGACATATCGCTGGCAAAACTTCTGCCCTAGGGTTGTCTTAATCGCAACAAATGATCAAAATACTTGGCATGACAGGTTTTCAGATTTTTAAACAGTACGTGGTTTGGTGCTTTTTTCAAGCCGCTAGTCAAAGTGCTAAAACTCTACCCGCCACAAATTATGAAATACTTGGTTAACGAAGAAGAGCTTAAATTGATGTATGTTCCAAACAATGGGGCTTGGACTTACCACATTGAAATACCTAACAGTAAGCATATTGTGGGAAGGTGGGGTTTTTTAAAAGCCTCTGGAACGATTGATGGTTACAAGCTAGAAAATAAAAACCTATTCACCATTACTGGTCAAAACAAGTTGATTTCAATCAACGAAAAAATAAGAAAAGCAATCAATAAAACAGGCGGCGATACCGTTACCGTGACGCTTTACTTAACAGCGGGTCCGGAATGTTGATGTCGCTGAGCTTGCGTCCTGGATGTGTTCATCTGCATAACTCGATTCACAAGCGGAAAGCCGCCACAGCCGTGGTGGTTCTACACCGCAGCGCACAACTCGGTCACCTGGTGCTTCTCGGCCCCACACAAGCGCGCTGATGTGGCGCATGCCTATGACAACCAATCAGGGGTCGCAGACCCGGTTGGCATGGGCATACGCCACATCGGTGCGCGTGCCAGAGCAGCGATTCAAGTATCAGAACATAGACAAGCCTAGGTAAAACACGAAAAACAACACTTTTAACCATAAAAAGTGCTTGTAGTCCAAGTATTTACTGCTCAACCTGCTATAAAATCAATAGCTTATGAAAAAAACTTACCCATTGATCGTCGAAGGCAAAAACGCAGACCGCGTGCTGGAAGCTGTAAAGCACGATATTCGCAAATACGTTAAACGCTGCCGCGGCGTGTCCTTGCCTAAAGAGGTTGATTTTTGGGATTTTGATTGCAAGGCGGGAGCAGATGCTGCATCTGCCACTTCCGTTCATTTGTCGTCGTTGGTTGCGCAGGTAGATGCCGTGGCCAAAGAGGGGCATGCCAGCGTGTATGTTGAGGTTTTGGCAAAACCCGGCCATCGAGTTTATGAGTCACGGCCAGCGGCTGAGCAGGCCCCCGAGGCTTTTGACGATATTTGATCTACACCAACTTCAACTTGGTGTTAGTTTCATAATTTCTGCACTGCCATGTAAGGTGTAAAACCTTTCATCGCTAGTTGCGCTGGTCAGGTTAAGCACCTTATCCTACAAAAATTTGCGTTGCCTTCTGGTGCGGTATCAATACGTCAGCTCATAGCATAGGACATTGATCAACCTAAAGAAGAAACGACCCATGGCTTACCAAAGTATCAACCCCTTTGACGGGATGCTGGTTAAAAATTTTGACGAAATGAATGACGCTGCGCTAGAAGCAGCATTGGCAACAGCGGAGAAAACTTATAGCGAGTGGCGCGCATACAGCTTTGCACGGCGCGCTGCTATTGCCAAACAAGCCGCTGCGGGAATGCGCGAGAATGCCAATGAGCTGGCGCGCTTGATGACCCTGGAAATGGGTAAACGTTTTGAAGAATCTCTTGATGAAGTGGCTTTGTGTGCAGACATTATTGACTACTACGCAGAGCATGCTGAGAGTTTTTTAGCGCCCGTTAAGCTTAAACCCAGCCTTGGCGAAGCAACGATTGAGAGCTCGCCTATAGGTGTACTGTTTGGTGTGCAGCCATGGAACTTTCCATATTACCAATTGGTGCGTTTTGCGGCGCCCAATATCATGGCCGGCAATGTGGTGATGGTCAAGCATGCAGGCTGTGTGCCGCAATGCGCGCAGGCTTTTGAGCGTTTATGGCTAGAAGCTGGTGCGCCTGTAGGTGTGTATACCAATTTGATGATTTCATACGACCAAGTTAACCGCATTATTGATGACCCGCGCATCAAAGGCGTAGCGCTGACTGGCAGTGTGGATGCAGGCAAGCGCGTGGCAGAGCAAGCCGGTAAAAGCATGAAAAAATCAACCATGGAGCTGGGCGGCAACGACGCTTTTATCGTGCTGGAAGATGCGGACATGGCAAAGACGGTTAAATGGGCCATGTGGGCCAAAATGAATAACACCGGGCAATGTTGTATTGCTGCGAAGCGTTTTATTGTGGTTGAGCCATTGGCAGCAAGCTTTCTTGAGCACTTTCAAGCCGCCATGCACAGCCTAAAACCCGGTGACCCGATGGACCCTGCCACCACACTGGGGCCGCTGTCCACAGAGTCTGCTCTTACAGGTTTGCTTAACCAAGTTGAAAATGCCGTAGCACATGGGGCCAAACTGGTGATGGGCGGCAAACGAATTGACAGACCGGGCTGGTTTATGCAAGCCACGATACTGTCTGATGTGAAACCAGATAACCCCGCTTACCATGAAGAATTTTTTGGTCCTGTGGCGATTATGTTTACAGTTAAAAATGAAGAAGAAGCCATCAAATTGGCTAATGATTCTGAGTTTGGTTTGGGCGGCTCTATTTTTACCCAAGACGTTGCACGCGGCAAACGCATTGCAAGCCGCATCGAATCGGGCATGGTGTTTGTCAATCACCCTACCTGGACAGCGTCTGACCTGCCGTTTGGCGGGATTAAAAACTCAGGCTACGGACGCGAATTGTCCAGCTTAGGTATTCAAGAGTTTGTTAACAAAAAACTAATTCGCGTGGCAGATATAGATTCTGCCGCTTAAAGTATTAAACCGATTAGCACTGCCCAGTCACAGCACTGTGGTGGGGCTGTTATCGCTTTACGCGAAACCATGCGGCAGCTACAGTAACGCCGGTGTTATCGCTTAACGCGAAACCATGCGGCGTACATCGCAGGTAGCGCTAGCAGAGTCAGCACGGTGGCCACAATCAGCCCACCCATAATCGCCACGGCCATCGGCCCCCAAAACACGCTGCGTGACAGAGGGATCATGGCCAGCACGGCGGCGGCGGCGGTGAGCACGATGGGGCGCAGGCGGCGCACGGCAGACTCGACTATCGCGTCCCACTTGGGCACACCGGCGCTGATGTCTTGCTCGATCTGGTCGATCAAAATCACCGAGTTGCGCTGAATCATGCCCATCAGCGCGATCACGCCTAGCAGCGCAACAAAACCAAATGGACGGTTGAGTAGCAGCAACGCCCCTGCTACGCCAGCTATGCCTAACGGGCCAGTCAAAAACACTAGCAGCGCGCGGCTAAAGCTTTGCAGTTGCAGCATGAGCAGCGTGAAGGTGATAAACAACATGATGGGCACGCCAGCGGCAATGGAGGTTTGGCCTTTGCTGGACTCTTCTACCGCCCCGGCCACTTGCACGGCGTAGCCTGCGGGCCAGGTGGCCTGCAGCGCTTTAAGGGCGGGCAGCAGCTCGTTAGTGACGGTGGCGCCTTGCAGGCCTTCGACTACATCAGCGTTGACGGTGATGGCGTAGTCGCGGTTTTCGCGCCACATCACGCCTGGCTCCCACACAAACACGGGCTTGGCTATTTGCGTTAGCGGGATGCTGCGGCCTGTGGCCGTGGGTAAATAGGCGTTGCCTAAATCGGTAATCGCGTCGCGCTCAGACAGAGGTTGGCGCAGCACAATGTCAATCAGCTTGTCACCATCGCGGTAGGTGCCCACAGTGGCCCCGCTCAAGATAGCGCGCGAAGCTTGCGCAATGCTCTGGCTGGTCACGCCCAGTGCGCGCGCCTTGGCTTGGTCTACTTCCAGGCGCAGAGCCTTGACGGACTCGTTCCAGTTGTCGTTCACGCCGCGCGTGTTGGGCGACTTGCGCATCTCGGCTTTAACGTTGTCTGCCAAGCCGCGCAGCACGGCAGGGTCTTGCCCCACTACCCTAAATTGCACGGGGTATTGCACTGGCGGGCCGTTGGGCAGCAGCTTGGCGCGGCCGAGAACTTCTGGAAACTCGGGTGCCAGCAACTGCGGCAATTTCAGGCGCAATGCCTCACGCGCAGCCTAGTGTTTGGGCAGCACGATC
>JANOSN010000602.1:0-2712 GCA_031415895.1 Polaromonas sp.
TACCCCCATCACCAGGTCAGGTAAAAAAGTCACGATTTGCGGGAAGATGGTAATCAGCGCGATGCACAGCACGAGGCAGCCAAAAAACGGCAGTGCAGCTTTGGCAATCAGGTTGCTATCTTTACCCGTCATGTTTTGCAGCACAAACAAGTTAAAGCCTACCGGCGGCGTGACCTCGGCAATTTCTACTAACAAAATAATAAAAATGCCAAACCAGATTAAATCAAATCCAGCTTTTTGAACCATCGGCATCACCACGGCTGCCGTCAGCACAATCATGCTGATACCGTCTAGTGCCGTGCCCAAAATAAGGTACACCACCACCAGGCAGCCAATCAGCGCGTAGGGGGATAAGTTCATGGCGTTCACCCATTCGGCCAGCTCGCGCGGCACGCCGGTAAAAGCCATGGTTTTGGTTAAAAACGCAGCGCCCGCCAAGATAAACATAATCATGCAGCTGGTGCGGGTAGCGCCCATCAGGCCTTCCCAAAAATTGCTGAAAGTTAAGCTGCGGCCCCAAGCTGCAATAACCAGCGAACCCAGCACACCAAAAGCCGCGCACTCGGTAGCGGTGGCCCAGCCAGCTACCAACACCCACACGATGAATACAATCAGAAGTGTGCAAGGTATCAGCTGCCCGCTGAGTTTGATTTTTTGTATAAAGGTAGTGGGCGGGTCTGCCGCTGGTACTTGGTCAGGGTGGCGTAGGCTCCACCAAGCAATGTAGCCAGAGAACAGCAGCATCAGCAACGCACCGGGCAAGAAGCCCGCTAAAAAGATACGAATGATCGATGCATCAGCTGCGACGGCATACACCACCATCGTGATGGACGGTGGAATCAAAATGCCCAAGGTGCCCGCAGTGGCCAGCGAGCCTATGGCCAGCTTTTCGTTGTAGCCGCGCTTAACCAGCTCAGGCAAAGCTACTTTGGCAATCGTCGCGCAGGTGGCCGCAGACGAGCCTGACACCGAACCAAACACACCGCAGCCCAAAATAGTGGTGTGCATCAAGCGGCCCGGAATACGGTTCAGCCAAGGGCGCAGGCCTTCAAACATTTCTTCACTGAGTTTGGTGCGAAACAAAATCTCGCCCATCCAGATAAACAAGGGCAAAGCTGCAAGTTCCCAGCTGGCAGTGCTTTCCCAAAACGCGCTGAACAGGTTTTTACCTGGCTGCGTGGTGGTAAAAAATGCTTGGCCCACCCAACCAACTATCGCCAAGGTCATGGCAATCCACACACCGCCACCCAGCAGTAGCAGCATGATAAAAAGCAGCAGCGCGCCAATGCTCAATACATCCATGGAAATAATCTCAAGTTAATTTTTGGGGAGGCTGGCAAGCTCATTTTGCAGAGCTGCCATGAGGGTGGGTGACTACTTAGAAAATGCTACACATCAGCAGAAAAATCACCTTTAGCATGCCGCTCTTCTACTGCAATTTGGTAGGTTGGCTTGCCACCGCGCAGCACAATCCACAGCTCGTCTAGTACGGCCAATAATAGTAACCAGCAGCCAATGACAAAGGTGGCTTGCGGTATCCAAATAGGAATGACCACTAGGCCTGTGGCCATTTCTGCAAATTCATAGCTCTCATAGGTGAAGGCGGTAGCCGAATAAGTAAGGTAGGCCACTGCCACTGCAGCGATGCTCAAACACACTACATCTACCCAGCGGCGCGCGGGGGCAGAGAGCTTTTCTAGCACCAAGGTAACTCGAACAAAGTCGCCATGTTTGAACGAATGTGCCATGGCAAAAAAAGCCGCTGCTGCGCACAGCCACGCCACAATGTCGTTGATGCCGCTGACTTTAAAGTTAAGCTGCCTGCCTACGCCGCCCACAATCATCAGTACAAAAATAGCCAGCACACAGCAGGCAGCCACGGCCGCCGCTGTGTTGAACATGCCGTCTAGTGTGCGGCGCAGGGCTGTAGGCATTTACTTAGCGCCGCGCTGTTTGTTGTAGTCGGCAATGATGGTTGCGCCATCGCTGCCAGCGGCCTTTTGCCAGTCGCTCAGCATAATGCCGCCTACTTGCTGCATGTCAACCATCAACTTAGGCGCAGGCTTGTGAATTTTCATGCCTTTGTCTGTAAGTAGTTTTTTGTACTCTTCATTTTTTACTTCGCTGACCTTCCAGCCGCGCACTTCGGCCTCGGCGGCAGCTTTGGTAACTGCTGCTTGCGTGGCAGGGTCAAGCGCGTTAAAAGCTTTAAGGTTCACTATCACGCCGTTTTTGGGCAACCAAGCTTGCGTGTCGTACCAGTTTTTAATGTGCTCGTAGGTTTTGCTGTCGTAGCCGGTAGAGCCTGAGCTCATGTAGCTTTCTACTACGCCCGTAGCCAAGGCTTGGCTCAGTTCTGCGGCTTGAATTTGCACTGGCTGCGCACCAATCAGTTCTGCAATTTTGGCGGTAGCGGGGCTGTAGGCGCGCCATTTGATACCGCGTAGATCAGCGACTGAGGTAATTTCTTTTTTGCTGTAAATGCCCTGCGGTGGCCATGGCACGCTGAACAGCATCTTCATGCCTTGGGCTGCCAGCAGCTTGTCCATAGGCGCTTTGGATGCGTCATACAATTTTTTAGCATCACCATAGCCGGTGGCTAAAAACGGTACGCCGTCTAATGCGTAAATTGGATTCTCGTTAGCAAAGTTAGCCAGCAAAATCTCGCCCAGCTGCGCTTGTCCGCCTTGTACAGCACGTTTAATCTCGGGT
>JANOSN010000603.1:0-2768 GCA_031415895.1 Polaromonas sp.
TCTCGGGCTTGCTGGGGTCCGGATGATGGTTGGGGAAGTTGCCATCCACTTCGCTGAACAGCTCAATCACCTCGCAGCCAATGGCGCGAAAGATAGCGGGCGCTGTAGCACCCGCAATGCCGTTACCCGAATCAATCACAATTTTCATCGGGCGCTTTAGCTTGATGTCGCCCACGATGCGGTCACGGTACGGTGCTTCAATGTTGATGTTGCGCACTTTGCCGCCGGGTTGCAGTACCCAAGATTCATCCACAATCGTTTTGTGCAGCGCCTGGATCTCGTCTCCATAAATCGCGCGGCCTGCCAGCACCATCTTAAAACCGTTGTAGTCCTTCGGGTTGTGGCTACCGGTCACTTGGATACCGCTTTCGCACAGCGTGTTGGCCGCAAAATACAGCATAGGTGTAGTGACCATGCCTATATCAACCACGTCAATCCCCGCAGCCACCAAGCCGCGAATCAGCGCTGCGGCCAGCGCCGGGCCGCTGATGCGCCCATCGCGCCCCACAGCCACAGACTTTTGCCCCTCGCGCAGGGCCGCCGTGCCAAAGGCTTTGCCCAAGGCTTCGGCCATAGGCTCGTTCAGCGCCGCAGGCACGATGCCGCGAATGTCGTAGGCTTTGAAAGCTGAGGCTTGAATTTGCATAGTTTTGTCTAGGATGTAAGCTTTGATTGTAGGCGGCAGCCAGTAAATAGATACGGGTGAATGATATGTCCGAAAACGGCTAGTTTAATGCCGCACGCGGCGTATGATCACCCCATGACGCAGTATTCAGACGACCAATATTACCAAGCCGCCTTAAGCCGCGATGCGCGCTTTGATGGCTGCTTTTTTACCTGCGTCACCACCACCCGCATTTATTGCCGCCCTGTGTGCCGTGTGAAGGCCCCTAAGCAGGAGAACTGCCGCTTTGTAGCCCACGCCGCGCAGGCTGAGGCCGCGGGCTACAGGCCCTGCATGCGCTGCAGGCCTGAGCTGGCGCCGCATTCATTGATATGGTCTACCCAAGACGCCTCGCACACGCTGGCGCTGCAGGCGGCACGCCTGTGGGACGACCCCAGCCCTCACGGTGGCCAGCAAGACATGCCCAGCGTGGCGCAGGTGGCGGCGCGCTTAGGTGTAAGCGACCGTCATTTGCGGCGGATTTTTGAGGCGCACCTTGGCGTGTCACCACTGCAGTATCTGCAAACGCGGCGGCTGCTGTGTGCCAAACAGCTGCTGACTGACACGCGCATGCCCATCACCGAGGTAGCTTTGGCCAGTGGCTTTAGCAGCTTGCGCCGCTTTAATGCGGCCTTTGTGCAGCACTACCGCCTGGCACCCACGCGGCTGCGGCGCGAGGGCGCTGGGCATGCGCCGCTTGCGCAAAGCACCACAGTGCAGCTGGCCTACCGCCCTCCGTATGATGTAGATGCGCTGCTGGCTTTTGTGCACAAGCGGCATATCAATACTATAGAAAGCATAGCTACAAAGTCAATGAATACATGGACTATACGCACTTTTAGCCTGAAAACAGGCCCTAAAACCGTGTCTGGCTGGTTGCAGTGGCGTTTTGACACTGCGCGCTGTGTGGTGCATCTTGAGGTGAGCGACAGCCTGCGCAGCGTGCTGCCCACGGTGATAGCACGCATGCGCGCTGCGCTAGACCTAGACGCTGCCCCCCAGGCGATCAACGCCGTGTTGGGCCTGCACTTTGCAGGCACTGAGGGCATCCGCGTGCCCGGCTGTGTGGACGGCTTTGAAATAGCTATTCGCGCCATCCTAGGCCAGCAGGTCACCGTGGCAGCAGGCCGCACGCTGACTGAACGCATAGCCCATACTTTTGGCCAAACCATCGACACGCCCTACCCTCAGCTCACACGGCTGTTCCCCACGTCCGATGCACTAGCCCACGCCACGCCCGATGCGCTGGGTACCTTGGGCATTGTTAAACAGCGCCAAGCCGCCATCATCGCACTGTCGCAGGCGGTGGACAGCGGTAGCCTGAACCTGAACACACCCGTCAACGCGCTGACCACGGTAGAGCAGCTTAAAACCCTGCCCGGCATTGGCGATTGGACCGCGCAGTACATCGCTATGCGTGCACTGCGCTGGCCCGATGCCTTCCCCGCAGGTGATGTGGCACTGCACAACGCGCTGGGCTTACGCGATGAAAAACACCCCGCCCGCGCGGCTGAGGCAGCATCGCTAGCGTGGCGGCCGTGGCGCAGCTACGCGGTGCTGCGCGCGTGGCAGTCGCTCAATGTGTAGCTACTCAACATTAAACTTACTATCATATCCATAGCTAGATAACTAATGAATACTTGGACTACAGGCCAATAACACCATGAAATACGACATTCCACCGTTATTACACCGCACCACATCGCCTTGGGGCGATTTGCTGCTGGCCGCTACACCAAAAGGCTTGTGTGGTGTGTGGTTTGATAACCAAAAACATTTTCCTGAGTTAAAGGCATGGCCTACAGGGCGCAACACGTGGATTGACCAAGCCCAAGTGCAGTTAGCAGAATATTTTTCAGGCCAACGCCGCTTGTTTGATGTGCCGTTAGACCTAGGCGCAGGCACGGCGTTTCAGCAATCAGTATGGCGCGCCATATTGGCCATACCCATGGGCCAAGTGGTCAGCTACGGCAGCATTGCGCAGGGCCTGAACAACCCAGCGGCAGTGCGCGCCGTGGGCGCTGCCACAGGGCGCAACCCCGTAGGCATCATCGTGCCGTGCCACCGCGTGGTGGGCGCTACCGGGGCACTCACAGGCTATGCG
>JANOSN010000604.1:0-1079 GCA_031415895.1 Polaromonas sp.
ACAACTAAAAACCGCAATTCACGGTGGCTAACGAAACGCAGATCAGCGCACCACCGGCCGTGAGCTTTGAGAAAAAATAAACCCAGTGCTGCAAGCAGTTGGAACACCTGTTTTAGGTGCCAAATAAGCCCGTAGTCCAAGTATTTATTGCTCAGACAGCTATGAAATTAATAGTGTTTACCATGTGGGCATGGCTGTGTGCATTCAGCCCCTGGGCGCTCACAACCGTGCATGCGCAAGGTGTGCAGCCCGTACCCGCGCTAACCGCGCGCGTGGTGGACACCACCGGTACTTTAGACGCTGGCGCACGCGGCCAGCTAGAGGCCAAGCTGGCCGCGCTAGAGCAAAAAAAGGGCAGCCAAGTGGTGGTGCTGATGGTGCCCACCACTGCACCCGAAGACATTGCCAGCTACGCCAGCCGCGTGGCCAATGACTGGAAGATTGGCCGCAAAGCAGTAGGCGACGGCGTGCTGGTGATCGTGGCCAAAAACGACCGTAAGCTGCGCATCGAAGTGGCCAAAACCCTAGAGGGCGCCATCCCCGACCTGATGGCCAAACGCATCATCGACGAAGCCTTGGTGCCCAAGCTGCGTACGGGCGACTACGCAGGGGGCCTGTCAGACACGGTCGAGCGCATTGCCCAGCTGGTAGATGCTGAAAGCCTGCCGCCAGCAGGCGGGACACGTGCTAGAACAGGTGCTGAAACAGGTGGTGTTCCAGGCACAGTGCAAGGCGCAGTCAAATCATTGTTTGGTGATATTAGCTGGATGCAGGCACTGTTCTTCTTGATCTTTTTCATACCTGTGATCAACGGTATTTCGAAAGCCATTTTTGGCAACAAGCTAGGCTCTATCATCATTGGCGGTGCGGTGGGTGCGTTGGCTTTTGTGGTCACAGCCAGTGCAGTGATAGCGGTAATTGCCTTTGTGGTGGCGTTGATTTTTGCGTTGGTTGCAGGCTTGCGCGGCTGGCAAAGTGGGGGCGGCAGCTACGGCGGTGGTAGCTACAGTGGCGGTGGTTGGTCGGGCGGGTCAAGCGGTTCAAGCGGTTCAGGCGGCGGCTTTAGCTCGGGCGGCGGT
>JANOSN010000605.1:0-2340 GCA_031415895.1 Polaromonas sp.
TAGCGACGCGGCCAGCAGCGCCTGCACATGCGTTTGCACTGCGCCGCGCTGCGCCGCCGGGGCTGCGGCCATAAAGCGGGCTACTACATCGGCATGTTGGTACAGCGCGGCCAGTGCGTCGTGCGGCGGCAGAGTGGCAAACCACTGCTGGTATTGCTGCAAACGGCTGCACAGATCTGTGGGTAGACCAGATACTGCTGTAAACGGCTTTTTGCCAATCAAATCGCCTTGTAGTTCAAGCATTTGTTGATTTAGTAGCTCTGAATTTAATAGCAACTGACTCCAGCTACAGTGCTGCGCGCGCGCGGCCTGGGCAATGCTAGACAGCTGCGCGTCGGTGCAGTTAAACAGTGGCGACTTGAGCGCGCGGGCCATGGCAAGGTCGTGCGTGGGCGATGTGAGCGCGTCCACCAAAGCCACAATGTCTTGCACCTCGCAGTGGTCCATCAGCTGCGTTTTTTCGCTGATTTGCGATGCGATGCCTAGCTGCTGCAGTGCCAGTGCCATGCGTTTGAGGTTATCGCGTTTGCGCGACAGCACCATCACGCTGCCTGCGGGTAGTGGCGTGTCATCATCAGCCAGCGTGTGGGCTATGTGCTGCGCTACCCAGTGCGCAGCTTGCGTGCATTCGCGGGTGCGGATGTGTTCTTGGGCTTCGTCGCGCGGGGTGGTTAGGGTGTCGCGCCACGGTGGGTCGGCTTCATCGTCTTCAGTGTCAGTAGCATCGCGTTCTACCAGCGGCAAGCGCAGCACTTGGCCGGCTACGGTTGACTCGGTAGTGTGCGGGCGGTAGCCTTCGTAGCCGTCGGTGGCGGCAGCTTGCATCACGCCGTTGACCACGGCCAGCACGCCGCGCGCATTACGGCGGGTGTGGTCGCAGCTCAGCACCACGCCGCCCAACGCGTCGCACACAAAGTCTGTGGCGGCGATAAACACCTGCGGCTCGGCGCGGCGAAAGCGGTAAATGCTTTGCTTAGGGTCGCCTACTATGAAGACACTGGGGGCTGCACCCGCTCCCGTGCCACCGCCCGCACCCGCGTAGCCCGACAACCACGCCTGCAGCGCCTGCCACTGCAGCGGGTTGGTGTCTTGAAACTCGTCTATCAGCAAATGCCGGGTTTGCGCATCTAAGCGCTCTAGCACCCAACCCGACAACACGGGGTCGCTTAGCAGGTGCAACGCAGCACGCTCAATATCGCCCATGTCAACCCAAGCGCGCTCGCGTTTTAGCTGGTTAAAGCAGCCGATCAGCGCGCCGCTAAGCTGCGCTAAGCGCTGCTGGTGTTGCCAAGCGCTGTGCTGCAGCTGCGCGGCGTTGATGCGCATGCACAGGTCTTGCGCAATGCGCACTTGGTCGATGCCGGTGATTTTTTCGCTGAATCTGCGGGGTTCGTTTTTTTGCGTCAGCAGCGCGGCCATAGCGTCCATAAAATTACTGGCGGTCAATGCTTTTTCTAGCTCGACACCTTTTTCGCTAAAACTGGGCTGTGGTGCGCGGCCTAGCACGATGGCGGCGTCACGCAGCTTTTGGCGATGGTCGCGGTTGGTGCTTAGCATTTCTAGCGGTGCGTCCAGCCCGGCAAACTCGGTGTACACCTGCGCAAAGTGGCGAATGCTGTTTTGTACCGTGCCCGCTGCGTCGGCCAGTACAAATTCAACACGCTTAGACAATGCGCTGCCCAAAGCTTTGTCAATGTTAAACCGGCCATGCTCGGCCACGTTGGCGTTGTAGGTGGTGCGCAGTGCAGCGTCGGCATGCAGCGCGGCATAAAAGCGCCGCCACACTAGCGCCACGGCTTGGCTGTCGTCTTCTAGCAGCTCGTATTGCGCAGGTAAATTCAACTGCTCCAGCACGGCCAGTGGCGCGCTGCGCAGCAGTGCACCAAACCAGCTGTGGAAGGTGCGAATTTGCACACTGCGGTTTGAGTCAAGCAGAGTCTGGTATAAATTTGATAGCTGCTTGAGCAGTAAATCATTGGACTTCAGGCCTATTTGGCACTTAACGCCGCGTGATTGCAGCTCATGCACCAGCTTAGCCTCATCTGCATGCGCAAACTCAGTTAACCACTGGTGCAATCGCTCGCGCATCTCGCCTGCGGCTTTTTTAGTGAAGGTAATGGCCAGAATATTGTGCGGCTGGATGGGCTGCTGGCCGTCGCTGTGCACTGCCTCATCTAGCAGCGCACGCAGGATGCGCGACACCAACATCCAAGTTTTGCCGGCACCTGCGCAGGCTTGCACCACCACGTTGCGCTGTGGGTCGCAGGCGATGGCGTAAAAAGCCTCGCGCGTGCAGGGCTGGCCGCCTAGGGCGTAGGCGAAAGGTTGGTCAGATTGGTC
>JANOSN010000606.1:0-8276 GCA_031415895.1 Polaromonas sp.
AAAAATACCATCGTCAGCAAACGCGGAAGGTCAGCCCTGACCAGCGAGGCTTCGGCATGCACAGGTTGACGCATCAGCGCACCTACCAGCGCCGCCCCAGCATAGAGCAGTGCCGCCGTAGACAAAGGCCCCAAACCCGCACCCAAAGACTGCACTAAGGGCGTGCTAGCGCCAAACAAGACCGCAGCCAATAAGGCCAGTAAGCCACCACGCAGTGCGGGGCCGCTTAGCAAAGTGGCCTCTGCAAGATTAGTACTAACAAGCCTTACTTGCCGGTGAAATTGGCTGCTACAAAATTACCTGGCAATGTAAAAAACATGTACAAGGCCTGCTGCTCTTTATCTTTGGCGGCTGTATTCTTGTACGACACTTTCCATTCTTTGCCTTTTTTACCTTCAACGACCTCATCTTTATCATTCTTGATAGCTTGCCAGGTGGGTTCAAGTTTTCCGTTGGATAACAAGGCGTCTTTACGTTTGTTGGCACAGTCTAAAACTACCGCTTCAGTGGCAGGTTTGTACCCATGGAAGTGGCAACTGCCGCCCTCACTAGCCAACGCAGAGGTAGAAGCAGCTGCCAAAATCAAAGTGGATAGTGTGGCCGTGAGGATGAAAAAATTTTTCATGATAGAAGTCCTTAAATGTGAAAGAAAAAATATTGGGACGAAGATAGGTAACTAAAACTTACTTAAGCGTGTCGCGGCTTTTGTCTTGCGTGTTGTTGATGTCCATATCTTCATGTGCATGGCTGTGCTCTTGCTGCGGGAAGCGAAAGCTGTTGGGGTCAGCATCGTGCTGGTAGCCGTGCAATTGCATAAAGAGTAAATAAACACCTGCATAGATTAAACCCAAATTGGCGATATAACTAAAACGTTTAAACGAGGGTTTACTGCGCCACAGCGCCAGCAGCCCTACCATCACCGTCAAAGCCGCAATTTGACCGATTTCTACACCTAAGTTGAAGCTCAAAATGCGGATCAACATGCTGACATTGTCGTCACCTAACGGTAATTGCTGCAAACGCGTTGACAAGCCAAACCCATGCAACAGTCCAAAGCCAAACACTGCGGCTAGCAAGTTTGGCGATTTCATTTCAAAATACTTTTGAAATCCACCGTTGTTATCAAACCCTTTGTAGATCACACTGATGGCGATGATAGCGTCGATCAAATAGTAGTTCCAAGTAATTTTGTAGTACGTTGCAAAAATCAGCGTAATGCAATGTCCCAAGGTAAACACCGTGACGAACTTGGTGATGTCTTTGAAACCACTAAGGAAAAAGACCACCCCAAACAGAAACAGTAAATGGTCGTAACCGGTGAGCATGTGGCTGGCACCCAAACCAATGTACAGCATATATCCACCATCGAGCATGCGCTGGCGATCCTCTAAAGAAATGCCGTGCGCTGCGGCCAAGGCTGGTAAGCAACACAAAAAAATAAAGGCATAAAGCCAACTTAATTTAATTTTCATAATTTGATTAAAAATATTTGGGTATACACAACGCATGCAAGCATGCACGCGTGAACAAGCGCCATGCTTTAAGGAATTGCATTGTGCAGGGACTGCTGCGGTTAGTACGCGTGCAGTAACTAGGCGGGTATCAGCACTTGCGTCTGTCTAGCGACAGCGCAAGTATTTTTTAAGCTACATGTTTAGGTGGTCGCAACCAACCGTCTATCCATGGCTCAGCGTATAGCGGTAGATTACCCAGGCCGGGCGCGCTGGAAGTTGTTACGCCAAGTTGCATTAATCCCAACGTAACTAAACCAAAAGATTGCAAACCAGAGGGTGCGTGGTGGTGTGTTTCTGCTGCAACGGTTTCTTCTATATGCACAGACAAATCATCGTGATGATGGTGGTCTGCTTGCTGGTTGTGCACCATGCAATGGGTTATTTCATCCGCACGCAAATCAACGCCGTAAGGACTGAGCATGGACACAGTTTGCACGCCAAGCGCAAAGAGTATCCAGTACACATTAAGGCGCAGACTACAAAAATAGCGTATGTGTGAAAACATGCTCCGGAGTATACTCTGCTGTGCCCGCTTCAAGCTAGTGTTGACCGCCTGTGCAACGCATTATCCCTGCAAGATCAAGGCGTGACGAAACGTTGCTAAAACTAGCGGCACGCAATAAAGCCGCCATAGACTCGTCTTGGTCGTAGCCGTGTTCTAGCAGCAGCCAGCCGCCTGCATTTAAATGCTGCGGTGCTTGGGCAATGATTTGGCGAATATCGTCCAAGCCGTCAGCGCCCGAGGCCAGTGCCTGCAAGGGCTCATGCGTTAGTGTGGCCAAGTGCGGGTCGGCAGCAGCGATGTAGGGCGGGTTAGAGACGATAAGGTCAAACTTTTGCCCAGTTATCGAAGCTACAGCAGCCAACCAGTTGCCGTGGTGAAACTGCACGGGTAGTTTGTGTTTTGCCGCATTCGCTTTGGCGACGGCCAATGCATCGGCGCTGACATCGGTGGCGTGTACTTGGGCTGTGGGGCGCTTGGACTGTATGGCCAGTGCGATCGCGCCGCTGCCGGTGCCTAGGTCTAGCACCTTTTTGGGCGCCTCGACAGGCTCAGTGCGAACGGGTGCGGGCTGAGGGCTCGCTAAATTGGGTAATAGCTCTAGCGCCCAGTCCACCAAGGTCTCGGTATCGTCACGCGGGTCTAGCACGCGCTTGTCTACCGCCAGTTTTAGGCCGTAAAACGCTTTGTGCCCCACGATGTAGGCCACCGGCTCGCCTGCACGGCGGCGGGCGCACAGGGCGCTGTAGGCGTCGGCTTGCAGGGTGCTGATGGGGTTGTTGTCATTGGCTACCAGCCACGCCAGGTCGGTGGTGGGCTTGCTTAAGGTGTGCAGCAGCAAAATACGCGCGTCGATTTTGGCCATGCCCTGCTTTTGCGCACGCAGCAAGGCTACTTGCACGGTGCCCAGTGGCTCTTTAGATTTAGCGGTAGTGGCTTGCTGCACGGGCGCGGGGCGCGGTGTTTTGGCAAACGGCTTGGGGGCGTTTTTGTTGACGGTGGCGTAGCCAGCGCGTGGCTTGGGGCCTTTGGCTATAGATCTTGCCATTTTTATTCCTTGCGGGCCATTAATTACTACCTACTTCTAGCTCGGCCAATTGCTCAGCCTCGCGGGCGTGCAGCAGCGCGGTGACGGTCTCGTGCATATCGCCTTCCATAATGAATAACAGTTTGTACAGCGTGAGGTTAATGCGGTGGTCGGTCATGCGGCCTTGTGGAAAGTTATAGGTGCGAATGCGGTCGCTGCGGTCACCACTGCCAATTAAGCCTTTGCGCACCGCCGCGTCTTTGGCGGCTTGTGCGGAGCGGTCTTTTTCAATGATACGCGCGGTCAGCACTTTCAGGGCCGACGCTTTGTTGCTGTGCTGGCTGCGGCCGTCTTGGCATTCGGCCACGATGCCCGTGGGCAGGTGGGTAATGCGCACGGCAGAGTCGGTTTTGTTAATGTGCTGGCCGCCTGCGCCGCTGGCCCTATACGTGTCAATGCGCAAATCGGACGGGTTGATTTTGATGGCCACGGCCTCATCAGGCTCGGCCAGTACTGCCACCGTGCAGGCGCTGGTGTGAATGCGCCCCTGCGTCTCGGTGATGGGCACGCGCTGCACGCGGTGGCCACCGCTTTCAAAGCGCATTTGGCCGTAGACCCCGACACTAGCGTCGGCTCCAGGTTGCCCGCCCTCTAGCTTAAACACCACTTCTTTGTAGCCGCCCAGCTCGCTGGGCGACTCACTCATGATCTCTACCTTCCAACCCTTCTTCTCGGCAAAGCGGGTGTACATGCGAAACATATCCGCTGCAAACAGCGCCGACTCGTCGCCGCCCGTGCCCGCGCGAATTTCAATAAACGCATTGCGTGCATCGTCTGGGTCTTTGGGCAGCATCAGGCGCTGCAGCTCGTCTTCTAGCAGGGTTAATTCTGCTTGGCCACTGGCAATTTCTTCAGCCGCCATCTCCGCCATAGCATCGTCGCTGGTGGGGTCAGCCAGCATCTCGCGCGCGCCCGCTAAGTCTTTTTCAAGCTGCTCGTAGCGCTTTAAACGTCCCGCCACGGGTATCACATCAGAATGCTCTTTGGAGAGGTCACGAAAAGCCTTCATGTCGGCCATGATGTCTGGGCTTTGCAGCAGGCGCTCTAAGTCTTCTAGGCGCTCGGCGTATTTTTCAGATTGGGTGCGGAGAAAAGGTTTCATGAGACGTAAAACGAAAAAAAATTAAAAGGTACTAGCGCTACAAAAATAGTAGCAAATTGAGCAATTAATGCAAAAGCTAGAGGCCGTTTTTGCTATCGAAAAAAGATAAAAAAGTATGCACCATAAATACTGTTTATTTTTAGACGCTTTGGGTAGCCAGCCGTTCTTTAGGCGAGTGAATATTCAAGCTGCTGCTAAAGTCTTTTTCAAGACGTGTGATCATAGCGTTTAAGCCGTAATTACAACGCATGTCACAGGTGCCACATGGCATATATCTGGCATCACCGACAGCGGCTTGCGCGATGCCGTAGTACCCAACACATTAGCATTCAAATTATCGACTGTAGTAAGCGTTTCGGCAATAAAAAACCGCCCGAAGGCGGCTTTGCACAGAGTAGCCGAAATTACTTCAGTTTTACTTCTTTGTAGTCCACATGCTTACGAGCTTTTGGATCAAACTTGCTGATCAACATCTTCTCGGGCATGGTTTTCTTGTTTTTGGTTGTGGTGTAGAAATGGCCAGTACCTGCAGTAGATTCCAGCTTGATTTTCTCGCGTCCGCCTTTTGCCATGATCTTGTCTCCTTAAGCTTGGCCACGTGCGCGCATGTCAGCGAGCACAGCATCGATACCGTTTTTGTCGATCAAACGCAAAGCTGCGCTGGTAATGCGCAAACGCACCCAACGGTTTTCGGTTTCGACGAAAAAGCGGCGGTATTGCAGGTTAGGCATAAACCGGCGCTTGGTTTTGTTGTTGGCGTGGGAAACATTGTTTCCTACCATGGGCTTTTTGCCCGTTACGTCACAGACGCGTGCCATATGAAGCACTCCTAAAGTCAAATTAACGGCTTTTGCCGCACCTCGCTCTACAGTGGCAACTACAGTTGCAGCTTGCAAGCGGTCTAACTGGCCATTTTCGGGACAGCTTTAGATTATAACCCTAACAGCCCTAGCTTTCTAGCTAGGCAGCCCTTAGCACGTGACTAGGCAGCTTGGTGGATGCCTAAGCCGCGTTTTGCTCTAAAAACCGCTGCGCATCCAGTGCGGCCATGCAGCCAGTGCCTGCACTGGTAATAGCTTGGCGGTAAACATGGTCTTGCACGTCGCCTGCGGCAAACACGCCTGGCACGCTGGTCATGGTGGCCATGCCTTTCAAGCCTGATTGGGTGACGATGTAGCCATCTTGCATCTCCAGCTGGCCTTTAAAAATGTCAGTATTGGGTGAATGGCCAATCGCGATAAAGCAACCCTTGAGCGTCAAATCCTCGGTTTTTCCGTCGATTGTGCTTTTGAGGCGAACGCCGGTCACGCCGGTAGCATCGCCCAGCACTTCTTCCAGCGTGTTGAAGGTTTTCAGCACAATCTTGCCTTCTTTGACGCGCTCCATCACCTTGTCTACCAAAATCGGCTCAGCTTTGAATTTGTCGCGGCGGTGCACTAAATACACCTTGCTGGCAATGTTAGATAGGTACAGCGCCTCTTCTACCGCTGTGTTGCCTCCGCCCACCACGCAGCACACTTCACCGCGGTAGAAAAAGCCATCGCATGTTGCGCAGCCGCTGACGCCTTTGCCCATAAAGGCCTGTTCAGACGGCAAGCCCAGGTATTTGGCCGATGCACCGGTGGACAAAATCAACGAGTCGCAGGTGTAGGTGCCTGAGTCACCCGTCAAAATAAACGGGCGCTTTGAAAAATCGACCTTGTTGATATGGTCAAAAATAATCTCGGTTTTAAAACGCTCAGCGTGCTCTAGAAACCGTTGCATTAGCTCGGGGCCTTGTACGCCGTGCACGTCAGCTGGCCAATTGTCTACCTCGGTGGTGGTCATCAGTTGGCCGCCTTGGGCTATGCCAGTGATGAGGACGGGGTTCAAATTGGCGCGTGCGGCGTACACTGCTGCGGTGTAGCCGGCAGGGCCTGAGCCCAAAATTAATACCTTGGCATGTTTCATTAATGAAAACCTATGGGATGATTTGTTGCTATTTAACTACAACTAGAGTAAAGTTGAGGTTACTACGAATGTAGTCAAGTGCGTACACTGTGTAAAACTGAGATTTTTATCGAAGTTGTGACAATGTACGCAATAAATTCGCGGTGCAGTGATTTTAGTGCCACGCGTAAAACAAATATTACTGAGGGTCAAGAATGTCAATGTTGTCCAATCTAGAGTTAATTCGCCGTGTACCGCTGTTTTCCATGCTCACCCCAAGCCAGGCTGAATCAGTGTCTGAGGCCGTTATCAAGCGACGCTTCAAGCGCGGAGAGCTGATTGTTGAACAAGGCAAAAAATCTAATGCGTTGTTCATTATCTTGACAGGCCGGGCCCGCGTATTGACCACCGACAATCGTGGGCGCGAAGTGATTTTGGCCAATCTAGCCCCTGGCGACTACATCGGCGAGATGAGCCTGATTGACAACGAGCCACACTCCGCCACCGTGCGCGCTGAGGTGCAAACCGATGTGTTGATGCTAGGCCGCGTGGAGTTTGCCCGCTGCTTGCCTGAGAACACCTCCATGGCCTACGCAGTGATGAAGGGCTTAGTGCAACGCTTGCGCCACGCTGACCGCAAGATCGAGTCGTTAGCACTGATGGACGTGTACGGCCGTGTTGCGCGTGCGCTGATGGAGGCATCTGAGCCTGATGCCGACGGGCAGGCCGTGATCCGCGACAAAGTATCGCGTCAAGATTTGGCCAAAATGGTGGGCGCCTCGCGCGAGATGGTCAGCCGTGTGATGAAAGACTTGGAAGAGCGTGGCTACATTGAAACATTGGCCAATAACTCGGTGTTGATCAAAGAGCGACTAGGCAGTTTGGGCTAAAAGTAGGATGTCGCGGCCTGTCCGCGCCTGAGCGCGCAGCATGTGCGTTACAAATTGCGCTGGGGCTTTAATGGCAGCCAGATAGGGTAAGCTTCGGCCTTGCAATGACTTACTCTTTAGACACCTTAAATAGCCGTGCCTCGCAGCGCGCAGTGCCCTCAGCAGGGCGTAAATTTGCCCACGAGATAGTGTTAATTGCTGGCGCTGTTGCGCTGGTGTATTGGCTGCTGGCCCTGCTCAGCCACTCTTTGGCTGATGCCGCTTGGTCCACCTCAGGCACAGGCAGTGGATTGGCTACTATCAACTGGGCGGGCAAGCTGGGCGCACGCTTGGCCGACGCCAGTTATTACTTGTTAGGTTTTTCAGTGTGGTGGTGTGTACTGGCCTGCGCTGTGGCTTGGCTGGGCTCGCTGGCGCGCTGGTTGCGCAGCAGTGCAGGACAACCAACAGCGTCCAAAACATCCAAAACATCCTCTGGCGCATTGTCCTCCGTAGCAATGCCAGCACACCACTTGCCGCACCGCGCACTGTTTTGGGTTGGTCTTATTTTGCTGCTGCTGGCCAGCTGCATGCTGGAATGGACGCGCTTGTACCGCTTTGAAGCGCGCCTGCCAGGCCATGCGGGTGGCGTGCTGGGCTACATTGCAGGCCGTGCAGGCATGCAGTGGCTGGGCTTTACTGGCTCAGGCTTGGTCGGTATTGGTTTAGCGGTGCTTGGCAGCGCTTGGGCATTTGGTTTTTCATGGGCGCGCTGGGCTGATGGCATTGGTGCATGGGCAGTTAACTTGTGGGAACAGCGCCGCGAAAAGCGCGAAGCCGCTCAAGACAAAGCTATGGGTAGCCAAGCCGCTCGCGAGCGCGAAGAAGTAGTTAATGTAGAGCGCGCCGAAAGCGAAGAACTTCACCCCGCCCCGATAGTCATGCCGCAGCGCGCTGTAGTGCGCGAACAAGTTGAACCTACTTTGGTCGATGTATTGGTGGATGTGCCGCAAAGCGCCCGAGTAGCCAAAGAGCGGCAAAAACCGCTGTTCAGTGAAATGCCTGACAGCAAATTGCCGCAAGTCGATTTGCTAGATGGTGCGCAGCTACGACAAGAAACCGTGGCCCCCGAAACGCTGGAGATGACCAGCCGGATGATTGAGAAAAAACTCAAAGACTTCGGCGTAGAGGTGCGCGTGGTAGCCGCCTTGCCAGGCCCCGTGATTACGCGCTACGAGATTGAGCCTGCTACGGGCGTCAAAGGCTCACAAGT
>JANOSN010000607.1:0-4596 GCA_031415895.1 Polaromonas sp.
TGCACGTAACATAAAATACCTCGTGGCGACAACTTAGGTAAAGGCAGCAAGTAAATGTGTTTCTCAGCTAGCGCAATTGAACTTTTCATGATGCTAAACTTTGACAGGTAAATGCTATTGATTTAATAGCTACTAAAGCAATAAATACTTGGACTATCGGCATAAATCGTTGATAAAACAGGTTTGACTGTGCAGCAGAATATATTTTTAACTCCACCATGAACACGATTGATATTTACACAGACGGCGCTTGCAAAGGCAACCCTGGGCCGGGCGGCTGGGGGGTTTTGCTCAAATCAGACGGTACCGAAAAAGAGCTGTTTGGTGGTGAGCTAAACACCACCAACAACCGCATGGAAATGATGGCAGTTATCCAAGCTTTGGAAGCATTAAAAAGGCCGTGCAAAGTTAATTTGTTTTTGGACAGCAAGTATGTGCTGCAAGGCATTACCGAATGGATCGTCGGCTGGAAAGCACGCGGCTGGCGCACCGCCAGCAAAGAGCCGGTAAAAAACATCGAGCTGTGGCAGCGCCTGGACGCTATCGTCACTAACGGTGGCCACCAAATAGACTGGCGCTGGGTTAAAGGCCACGCAGGCGACCCTGGTAACGAGCGGGCTGATGCGCTGGCAAACCGGGGGGGTGCAGTCTATTTTGTAGGCCGTATTTTTCAGCCCTCCAGCTAAACAGCTTTGCGCATTCTGCAGCTACTTTTCTAGAAATATCAAACCGCAGGCACGCCTAAAACGCATGACAGCACTGCTGCCGCAGTAAGCTGCAGCCGCATGGGTAGCCAATTGGTCCAGCCTACACGCGGGTAGGTGCGCCGGTCCACCGCATAACAAATGGTTAAAGTCACCACCAGCAGTGGTAACCCCACATAGCCCGGTACGACCACAGCTACCCAACCCAGCAGCGAAGGCACTATGCCCCATGCGTAATGAAACTTTGCATCGTTGACGGGCAACTGCCCTGCAATGCCCCAATGTATGCCGCCTAAAAATGATGCAATTACCGCGCCATAACCCACCAACGCCATCGCCACATTAGCCTGCTGATCTACGCTGACTGTCCACAATAAAGTTGCCAACAGTGCAAACGGCACTAGTCCTGCGTAACCTAGTCGCCTGGCTAGTAGGCTGGGTTCAGATGCTTCAAAATTCATTTTTATAAACTTGGTGGGGCTGGTGATTTAGGCAGCTGGCAAAACTCGACTGTGCTTTAAAGATAGTCTATAAAAAATAGACATGCTAGGCGAGCAGTCTTGAAAAATCAGGCTGCGCACGCTGCACGCGCTCATAAAATTTGGAAAACGATGTACACAGCGAGCCGGGTGATGCAAACAGTGCTGGTGCTGGGCTTAGGGTGGCTAGGTTGGGCAGTACAGCTGCGTAGCTGTCAAATAACGTGCTTTGCGCTGCCACGCGCTGCTTGCCAGGCCAGGCAGTGCACTGTGCCAGTTGCGCCACATCGCCGATAAATACTACGTCGCACACAGCACGCATGCGCGCCAACACAAACTGCCAGCGTTGCAAACTCCAGGGCCACTGCTGATGGGCTGGTGCGTGAATAATGCCGATGCGTAGTGGCTGAGATTGTGCGTTGCCATCGCCCTGGCGTGCGTCTGCAAGGGCTGTGCTGCGCTCAGACAAAGCCCAAGGATGAACTAGCTCTATTGCACAATTTGGTGTGCTGCTAGACATTTTTTGTGCAATATTAACTATTGCTTCTTGGGCAGTATGCAAGTTTCCAAATGCTTTAAAGTCATCTAAATTCAGCAAATCTTCCGCGCTGTAAACGGCCGGTTGTATTACCCCGGCACGCGCGCCGGGCTCTGGCCCAACATCACCTTGCAGTCTTGCTACCGCGTCAAGCTGTTCATAACTTAAGTCAATGGCAGACTTTTGCGATGCCCAAGCTTTCCATGCAGATTCTGGGGCAAATTTGGCGACGTTGCTGGCGTTAAATAAATACGGTTTACTGCTAAAGCTAGCGGCTACCCATTGCCAGCTTAGATGGTTGCTGGGCAAGTCGCCGTCTAGCAAATGTGAGTACAGCCAGTCGGCCCCGGCACGCCAATGCACTTTGCGCAGGTGCACGCAGTAGCTGGCCAGCCACATGCGGGCATGGTTGTGCAAATAACCCGTGGCATACAGCTGACGCACAGTAGCGTCGATAGCTTTCACGCCGGTGCGGCCCTGTGAAATGTCCGCCGGCAGCGCGTTGGCGTAAGCGCCGCGCCACACATTGGCTGGCCGCATGTCGGCCAAAATAGCGCTGGGCTGGGGCGTGCTGGTCCAAACATGATGAAAAAACGCGCGCCAACCTAATTCAAAGACCAGCTTATCGTCATAGCCCAGCTTGTGCCTTGCCGCTACTGTGCGCGCTACTTGCGGCAAGCTGATGATGCCGTGGGTGAGGTAAGGCGACAGCCCTGTCACGCCACCGTCCAAGGCGTTTCGGGTGCGGGCATATTGCGCTGGGCTGATGTGCGTTGCGCGGGCCATGGCGCTGGCGTAGCTGGGCTCGAAACTGCGTAAATTAGCTGGTACCCCTAAACTATCTAGCAAGGCTGCGTCCTGTGAAGAGGCTATAGATTCGGTGGCGAAAATAGTGGCTTGTTGATTTGTTGACATTATTTTTTCTTAAGTTTGCAGATGTAGTCTAGCCTGCCTCTTTAATCTGATGGTGTTTAAGGTTGAATCGCCTCGCCACAAACCAATAGCTATAAATATAATAGCAAACTATGTAATAAATGCTTGGACTATGAGGGTTTTTTATTGGTAAAAGTACTTTTAAGGTGCGAAGAATCTATTTTTCCAACCACTGCGTCTAGCTTAAAAGCTAAGCGCGTGTAAACACTTCGTAAAGTGTCTCGTTACGGGTGAACGAGGGCTAGGGTTTCACCTAGCTGCACGATATGCTGTTGTCTAGGCCTGCTACATTTAGCAGGTTGTACATTTTTACAAGTTAGCTGAGACGACAGGCATGGCTTCTAAAGCAATCTATTCAGTAGTGGCGGTGGTAGGTATTGTGGCGGCTTCGGGCGCAGCGTATTGGTTTCAAAATAAACCCAAGGGGCCGCAAGAGGTGACTGCTGCAGGCCTTGGTGGTACAACCGCTGCGGTGCCCGCAGGTGGGGCGTCGGCTGCTGGTGGCGCTGGCCGCGGCCCGGGCGGGCCAGCAGGCGTAGAGGTGGCTAAGGTTGAAATTACCAAGCTGCAAGATGACGCGCAGTCGATAGGCTCATTGCGCTCACGCCAAAACGTCATGCTGCGCCCCGAAGTGGCTGGCCGCGTGCAAACCATGGGTTTTAGCGACGGCGGGCGCGTGCGCAAAGGCGAGGTGCTAGTGCAGCTAGACGATGTGCTGCAGCGCGCCGAGGTGAGCCAAGGCTTGGCTCAGGTGTCGATTGCACGCGCTAACCTTAAACGCAACCAAGAGCTGGTGGCGCAAAGCTTTATTGCCCAGCGCGTGGTCGACGAAGCAGCGGCCAACGTGCAGGTGGTAGAGGCACAAATGGCGCTGGCCTGCGCGCGCTGGGAGCGTATGCGTATTTTGTCGCCCTTTGACGGCACAGCGGGTATTCGCAATATCAACATTGGTGACTATGTAAAAGACGGCGCGGATTTGGTCAACATTGAAGACCTGTCGTCTATGTATGTCGACTTTAGATTGCCTGAGCGCTTTCAAGGCAAGGTGCGCCGCGACCAGCAGGTAGAGCTGCAGCTGGACGCGATGCCGGGGCGTTTGTTTAAAGCCAAGATCGAGGCGATTGACCCGCAGATTGATGCTAACGGCCGCTCGATTGGTATTCGCGCTGTGCTGCCTAACAGTGGCGGCGAGCCTTTGGCACAGCGCCCTGCAGGTGCGCTGGGTGCCCCAGGTGCAGGCGCTTCTGCACCTGCGGGTGGCGTGCGTGGTGGTGCTAACGCTGCTGGTGCAGGTATGGCCAAACCAGCGGTAAAGCCTATGGCCAAGGCCCCAGCTCGAGCAGCCTCTGGCGCGGGCGCTGGGCCTCGGCCTGTAGACCCGATTGCTGCAGCATGTGCTGCCAACACTGCCTCCATGCGTGCAGGTACTGTAGTGGCTGGTGCAGGTGGGTCAAGCTCGGGCGCACGCGGACCTGCGGGTTCCGGTCAGCGTGGTGGACCTGGCGGTGCTGCAGGCACAGGCGAGCGCAATGCTAGCGCTGCCGGTGGTGCGGGCAACTCAGCTGCAGGCCAGCGTAGTGGCGCAACAGGTCGCCCAGCGGGTGCAAGTGGTGCAGTTGCTCCGGGTGCAGGCGGCGGCGGTGGCCCGCTACGCCCCGGCATGTTTGCGCGAGTGACCGCCGTGTTCAACATCAAAGACAATTCACTAACCGTGCCCGAAGAGGCAATCGTGCCGCAAGGCGGCAGGCAGTTCGTCATTAAAGTAGTGTCGCAAACGGAAGAGCAATACAAAGTACTGGCAGAGGCCGCTAAGGTAGCTGCTACAGCGGCCGCAGCGTCAGCCGCCGCAGCGGGTGTAAGCGCGCCAACTGCTGGGGCATCCAGCGGCGCACCTGCGGGCGCGGGCGCTGCGCCTGCTCCTCAGCCGCCCGTGTTTGTAGAC